>CAXGZT010000150.1:0-6205 GCA_964014335.1 uncultured Campylobacterales bacterium
TACACCGACACTTTCGTCGGCAGCGTCAGATGTGTATAAGAGACAGGATTATACCGGAGATTGAAAGCATCATTGATGAGATGTGCGAAGAGATAGCCAACAACAAAAATGCAAGTGACGAAGACAAGGCTGAGTTCAAAGAGGCCCAAGCCATGAAGAGAGAGTTTAAAGAGATGGCTTTTGAAGCTGAGACTGGCGAGATGGATGAAGAGGAGTGTGCAGAAAATATTGCTGAGTGCAAAGAGATATTAGCTGAGATCCAAGGTCTTGAAGACGAGGAGTAGGCATCTGCCTTTGCTATAGCAGACCTCTGCTATGCTAAATAATATCAAAATCATATAGGCTCTCTTATGTTTAACGACCTTCCATTGGAATCACTGTTTTTTCCCTCGCAAAGCGACTCCAAAAAACTCATCATCGTACTTCACGGTAGGGGTGATTCGGCCGAGGGCTTTCGCTTCTTGCCGCAAGAGTTGAGATTTGAAGATGTGAACTATCTTCTGCTTAATGCTCCCATAGAATACTTCGGCGGTTTTTCGTGGTACGATCTTCCCCCAAACCAACTTCCCGGTATTGAGTACTCTCGCCATGTTTTAGGGCAGACCTTGGATATACTCTTTTCTAGAGGCTTCGAGCCGGCACAGACGATTCTCTTCGGTTTTTCCCAGGGCTCGCTTCTGACCTTTGAGTTCGGGGCGCGTTATGAACATGAGTTGGCGGGTTATGTCGGTGTAAGCGGATATATCTATGACGCCAAAAAGATACTTGAAGAGATGAACCCTGAAGTCAATAAAGACAACTGGCTCTGTACGCATGGTTACGAAGATGATGTTCTTCCTTTTGCACACTCCAAGGCACAGGTCGAGACCTTGCAAAAAGGCGGTTTCAAAATAGACTTCAGGGCCTATCACAAGGTACATACCATCGATATGGGTGAGTTAAGAGAAATCCGCGAATGGATAGGCGAGAGGCTGTTTAAAGAGTAGGATAGTCGGTATAGCCTTTTTCACCTTGGGTATAGTAAGTGCTCGGGTCTGCCTTGTTTAAGGCGGCTTTCTTGGAAAAACGCTCAGGCAGATCGGGATTGGCTATAAAGAGTTCTCCAAAGGTGACCGCGTCAGCCTCCCCGTTGGCAATAGCTTTGTCTCCTTTTTCCTGAGTATAACCGCCATTTGCTAGCAAGACACCCCGGTAAGCCTCTCTAAGCACAGAGAGGTCAACGACATTGGCACCGTGTCTGACGTCTCCTTCAAGCGCATCGACGATATGCAAATAGGCAAGATCAAATTCATTAAGCCTTTCGCAGAGATAGGCAAAATGCTTACTCGGGTCTGAGTCGCTCATGTCATTAAAGGTGCCAGAAGGCGAGAGTCTGAGCCCGACCCTGTCTGAACCAAGAGCCGTGTTCGCTTCTTTGAGTATCTCGAACAAGAATCGACAGCGGTTCTCCACGCTTCCTCCGTAGATATCATCTCTTCGGTTGGTGCCGTCACGCAGGAACTGATCGATAAGGTAGCCGTTTGCCCCGTGTACTTCGACCCCGTCAAAACCGGCCTCCATCGCGTTTTTTGCTCCCTGGACATACTGCTCGACTATTGTGCCGACTTCCGATGTGATAAGTGCACGTGGCGTCTCGAAAGGCTTCATCCCCTCAGGCGTGTAGTGTTCGCCGGCCGGTGCTATGGCGGAAGGTGCTATGGGAAGGAGACCGCCGTGAAAGGAGGGGTGTGAGATGCGACCGACATGCCACAGTTGCAAGAAGATATGTCCGCCTTTTTCATGAACCGCCTCCGTGACCTTCTTCCACCCCTCTATCTGCTGAGGGGAATGAATTCCCGGAGTGGACGGATAACCGATACCCAGTGTAGATATCTGCGTCGCCTCTGAGATGATAAGACCTGCAGAGGCTCTTTGCGCATAATATTTCGCCATCAGATCCGTGGGTACATTGCCTTCGGCAGCGCGACATCGCGTCAGCGGTGCCATAAAGGTTCTGTTGTTAAGAGAGTAGGTACCGATCTGTATGGGTGAGAGGAGGTTCATGATAGGTTCCTTGGTTCAGATTCATATAAATACTCGCATAAATTGTTTTACAGAGCTGTTAAGGAGATGGTTTAATGGATAGAGTGGTGTTTGGGTTTAAGGATTAAGGTTAGTCATGAGAACTGGAAAAGTGTAACAGGGGGAGTATAAAACCTTCAAGCTCTTGCGTCTTTGACCCAAGGCTTGAAGAAAACCGTAATCTCTTTGAGATTACAGACGAGATTCGTAGCGTCTCATCATGAAAAGACGTTTAAGAATTTTCTTACGAGTACTAATCTTCTCTTTCTTGCGCTTTTCAGTCTCCGTTTCGTGGAAACGTCTAGCACGTGCTTCAGTAACAATCAGATTTCTATCTGTCTGTTTCTTGAAACGACGGTAAGCAGCGTCGAAGTGATCATCAGGTTTTAAGATAACACCAGGCATTGCATTCACCCACTTTCTCTAATTTTTATTAGGATGCAATTATAGCATAATATTTGTCAGATCCTGATAAGCTCCAGCTTTTGAGCCCGGGTGAACTGCTTGATGGCATATTCGCGTTTGCATGCCATGCTTCGGTCTTCTGCCTCTTCGGTATAGACAAGCTTTACGGGACGGCGTATCTTGGTGTACTTGGCCCCTCTGTCCGAGTTGTTGTGTTCATCAAGACGTTTTTGGACATCCTTGGCGATACCGGTATATAAGCTGCCGTCACTGCACTCGAGTATATAAACGAAGTAGGACATGCTCTACTTCTCTCTGTTCTCTAGGATAAAGGCCCTAATCTCCGCCTCTTTCGGCAGGAGCCAGGACTTTTTAGCATTTGCACATGCCAGGGTGGGGATCATCCGAATGCCGGCTTCTTTGAAGCTTTTAAAATCAGTGGCAATATCATGGAATACGAGCTCAAAACTATCAGGCCCGTTTTCTGAACAGAGTTCGTCTTGAAGCTTTTTTACTATTTTGGCCGTGTATATACAGCGGGGACAGAGTGCTGAGAGGTATAGGTGTAGTCGCATTTTATATCTTTGTAGATGGATAAATTGATTTTATCGTCTCTTTGATAAAAGTTTGGATTGTATATAGCAAGAAGGAGGAAAATAGGGTTTTACAGAAGGGTATTATAGGACTTGCCCCTGCCGCAGAGACAAGAGCCGTCGTTTCAAGCAGCAAGAAGCGCTTATCTTACATAAGGTTTTCACACTCCGCACCCTGACACATAAAGACGCCTTGAAGAGGTGTCCCGCCTGTGTCGACGGTTCGGCTGATCTCAAGTGTCTCAAGGTCGAGTTCATAAAATACACCGTTGTCCGTTGCGTAGGCATAAAAGAAATCCATATTCGGATGGACAAAGCTGGAATGCGACTGCAGGATCTTGCAGTTTTCCGACGGGCCGCTTACGGTAACGTTCTTGATCGCATCGTGAGCCTAGGTGTCAATGAACGTGACAAAAGTGACTTTATGGTTTGTAACCACGGCAAGACCTCTCTCCGGTATGAAAGTCGTATGTCCGGCGCCCAGGCCTGCAGGTATCTGTTTGACAATTTTCATGCTCTTGATGTTAAGTACATAAACGTATCCTTCGGTTGAACCGATATACATATGTTTGCCGTCCGGATGCATGTCTGCATGGTGGCTGCCCATCAGGTCCACATTTTCATCCGAAAGGGGAGTCTCTGCAACAAGGTTGAGTTTACGGCCTTTTAATCTATACTTTAATATTGACGGAGCCAAACCTGCATCGGGCGACCCCTCCGAGAGGGCATAGAAGTTATTGTCTACAGCAGCTCTCTTTACAAAATGGTGAACGGCCGTCGGTGTGGGTACGGAGTCAAGCAGTACTGTTTTGACGCGACCTTTTCTGTTTTTCACAACCTTGTAAAGGTGAATCGTACGGTTGGGTCTGTCGATCAGCGCGAACTTGCTCTCATCAAACCAAAAAGGATGGCCGGTAGCGTTCGAACCGCCGTAATCTTCTACAGAAAAGATCTGATCCAGGCCGACGGATGCAACAACCCTGTCGCTGTTGATGTCGATAAGGCTTGCCATCGGTTTGTCCACGCCGGTAACAAGCTGCAGCCCGAGACTTTCATTGTACGCCTCGGACGAACGCGGATAATGTTTAAGGTCGATGAGCCCTAACGGCTCCAGTGTAGAGGCATCAATAACATCGACGGAATTGCTCCCGCGTGTGATCGCATATACCTTGTCAAGGTCGCCGGCCTGGTCTACCGGATAGGGATCGATACCCTGAGTGTAGACCTCACCCGCCTGAAGCATCCTGTCTACATCCAAGACAACGACACGGCCCAAGGCTTTATCGCCGTAAAAGGCTCTGATGCCATAATCTTCTGCCGAAGCAGTTTGTGCAGTTACTGTCGCGGAAAGCACAGTCGCCAATAAAACTGAACTGAAATGTTTTTTTAATTTTATCATCTTGACTCCTTGAGTTTTTACTGCAGAAGTATGACAAGAGAGTGTAAGCTCTGTGTAAGCGAAGCTAGTTTAAGAGCAGGTTGGTAGCTGGTAGTCAGTATGTAGATCGTTAATGAGAGATTGTATTTTTATTATATAGTAATTTATATAATAAGCCCGGCGCTTGAAAAAAAAGATCTGTAGTGGCAAATTAAAAGAGGGAGCAGCGGAATTCCGGTACGGGGACCGGAATTTCGTGTAAATCGTGTTTTTATAAAAGCTCTGTTTTGATAAAGCTTTCCATGTTTCCGACAACCTCTTCAATAGAGGCTTCTCCGCTGATCTTGGTGAGCAGGTTTTTCTTGGCGTAAAAAGCCTGTATGTCTGCCAACGGTTCGAGATAAACCTTCATTCGGTTGTCAAAGACCTCGTTATTGTCGTCCGCACCGCGTGCGCGCCCTAGAACACGGTCGCGTGCGGTCTCCTGGCTTACTTCGACTTCGATGACACTGACGAGTTCAATCTGCTCTTCGTCACTAAGGTATTCATCAAGGGCATTCATCTGCTCGTTTGAACGAGGGTAGCCGTCTATGATGATAGTATTCATTTTGCTGGACTTGATAGCAGATATGATCGTTTCAATGGCGATCTCTATGGGGACAATATTTCCCTTTGAGATAAAATTGTCAATAATCTTTCCGCGTTCAGACCCCGAAGAGACCTCTTCTCGCAGCAGATCGCCTGTAGAGTAGTGCTTGATAGCCTCGGCACTTCTTTGGGCAATCAACTCTGCATCAGTGGTCTTTCCCGAACCGGGAGCACCGATGATAAGAATAAGTTTCTTCATCTATCAGGACTCTTTCTTCGGTGTTTCTCGAAGACGGATATGTAGGTCGCGAAGCTGGGTGTTGTCAACCGGGCTTGGAGCCGATGTCAACAGGCACGAGGCCTTTTGTGTTTTAGGAAAGGCAATGACATCACGGATTGAGCTCTGTTTTGTAAGCAGCATGATAAGACGGTCGAAACCGATAGCGAAACCACCGTGCGGAGGTGCACCGAACTTAAGCGCGTCGAGTAAGAAACCAAACTTGGACTGTGCCTCTTCTTCTTCGATGCCCATGAGTTCAAAGACCTTGCTCTGTATATCTTCCTTGTGGATACGGATAGAACCGCCGCCAAGCTCGGTCCCGTTGAGAACGATATCATAAGCGATTGACTCAATGTCTTCGATATGCTCCTTGTCCATGTCTGCAGGCATGGTGAAGGGGTGGTGAAGCGCCTTGACGCGTCCCTCTTCGATCTCGAACATAGGAAAGTCGACAACCCAGGTGAAGGCGAACTCATCAGGATCGATGATGTCCATCTTTTCGTGTTCGGCCAGGAAGACACGGAAGCGTCCCATATAATCCCAAACCGTTTTTTTCTCGCCCGCACCGAAGAAGACGACATCTCCCACTTCAAGTTCACAGCGAGAGACCAGCTCGTCGATCTCAGTTTCTTGGAAGAATTTGGTTAACGGACCTTTAAGACCATCTTCCTTCATCTGAAAATAGCCCAGGCCATGCGCACCGAATTTGCGTACATAGTCTTCAAAACTCTTCATCTCGCGCTTAGAGAAGATCGTGTCGCCGCCGGGAACCTTCAGTGCCTTAATACGGTTTGTCTTGGGTTGCTCGGCAATCTTAGTAAAGATCTCATTGTCGCATTTGGCAAAGATGTCAATCTGTCTCTTATACACATCTGACGCTGCCGACGAAAGTGTCGGTGT
>CAXGZT010000151.1:0-6136 GCA_964014335.1 uncultured Campylobacterales bacterium
ATTATGATATAGCCCAGGCCTATTTTCTGGAACACTACTATAAAGAGACCCGTTTGATCAAGAAGCTTAATGTCCTGCTGTATAAACATCTTTCACGCTATAAAGGATATAGTGAGAAATTCACAAAGATTGAAGACTTTTACATCAGCAATACCTGCTTTTCTACCGATTGGTTCTATAAGTTGGAACGCATATACAACCGCCTGCTTAAAAGTCTTAGAAAAATCACCTCTTGAAAAACGCAAGGATCTTATCAATCCTTCGTTTTTTCCGTTCTATATAACGCTCCATCTTCACCTTTAAAGGATACTGGTATCTCGGTATCTTAATGCGTTTTTTCGGATTTTCAGAATAATGCCCTTTTACGAACTCAGCAACAAATGGAAAAAGATTATACTTGTCAAGAAGCAAGCTTCTTGCTTCCTTGATAGCATCAAGGCGCTTTTCCCACTCTCTGTTTTCAATGGCTTCTTTCATTGTAGCAAGGGCCTTTTTCGGATCTGATATGTCAATCCAGATGTAGGAATCTTTGGGAAAATACTTATCCAGGTTAGTACACCCGAAATAAAATGGCAAAGCGTAAGCCAGATAGACATCAGATATTTTCTCTGTCCAGTAATCATCCATTGCACTGTTTTCGATTACAATAGAGTATCTGTAATCGGCGACACCGTCCCACTTATCTTCCAGAAACTGTGTTCCTTTGCCAAAAAAGTCTATTTCCAGTTCACTGTTTTGTTTAAGGAAATCAATAAACTCCACCCGTTTCTTATGCCCCGGCCAGCGTGTCAGCGAGCTGGCGATACAGGAGATCTCTTTATGTTTCTCCGGCGGGTGTTCCATCTGTTTCAATTCATCATATGTCTTCTTAACATACCAGTGAAGAGCACCGTGAGAAGGAATTATTTCGGTGTTTGATGGGACGTGTTCTGGGGTATGGCTCGTCAATACGTAAGCGTACTTTTCCAGCTGGTTGTTCATCCACTCCGTATCACCTTCATGATAAGGTTCCTGCATAATAGCCATCACATTTTCAGGAGAACATTTGAGAGTGACTCCTTTTTTGGGTGTATTGAGTACAACTACATAATCGCACTCAGAAACACTCTCTTCTGTAAAAGTGATATCACCCCACTGCATGGAATTACCTGGAGAATAGTCTCTATAACTCTCTTTATAGTTTTTAACGATCCGGACCAACATACTCTATCCTATAATTTTTCTATGCCGTTCGTACAGTAGTACGCTTTGGCTTCTTGTTTTTTTAACAGCAGTGCAAGGTTTTTATTATGCTGCTCCTGACGATCTGCACGTCCGTGATTCAGATGCAGAAGATTTGCCGCATATTTGCATGAACGGTTCTCTACTCCGATCGCATTGAGACGCCACTCTACATCTACGTCATCGGCAATATCGCCTGTCGGATATGACTCATCAAATCCGTTTATGGCCAACATCTTCTCTTTATAGACTGAAAAATTGCATCCGACCAAGCGAGTCTTCCGGGCGATAAAGGGATATAGAAAAGAGGGTAAGAAGCTCCAAGAAAGCAGATCAATCCCCTGCTCAAGATGGCGTGCCCCGTCCTTCTTAAGATGTGACCATCTCCTAAAAAAGTTTTTTTCGATATCTGCCACACTCACTTCGCCAAGACGCAGCTTTTCAGAGACACCGTCGCCGAGATTGACTCTTCTTCCGCACAACACCCTCTCTTTTGCAGATAAGGCGACATGATGCTCGACAAAGGTTGTAAAGGGAAGACAGTCGCCGTCAAAAAAAATCAGGTAATCTCCCTCTGCCATCTGTATAGCACCGTTCAGGGCCCGTGCTTTCCGCCACCCTCTGTCCTCTTGTGAAAAATGCCTTATCCTATACGGCATACTGAGCGCTTCAAGATACTCTTTCACCTCGGGAGAGTTATCGTCCTCTGCGATCACGACTTCAAATTTTTTGTATGTCTGCAACTCCAAGGCTTGCAAAATCAGCTTCAAAGCTTGCAGGTCTTTATAGGTTGGTATGATAATCGAAACAGCTACTGACATCAATCACCCGTCTTTGCAAAGACTGTTTGTAGATGTCTACTGCATATTTCAAATACATGTTCTATACTTGGGACTGAAGCATCTGCCTCAAATACCACCTCGTGCATAGGCTCTCTTGGCCAGTAACGAAAAGGGCCCGTTGCAAAAAATATCCCGACTGTCGGTGTATTCACCGCAATCGCCATATTTCGCACACCGGTATCGTTTGAAATAACCATGGACGCTTTCCCAAGATACGGCATCGCCTCTTCAAGAGGTAAAGCGGACTGCTTGGAGACATTCTCGAATTCAGCCAGTTCCTTTAGCATATCATCCACCTTCTCATCATCGCGTATACCTTCCATAATAATATGCTTCATATGTGGGTACCTAAGTGCCATATTATGGATCAACTTAATAAAATCCTTTTTTGGCCAGCACTTGAATGCTTCCGAAGCACTGGTAAAGTAGCAGATGTAAGGGGATTCGAGCTGCCTTGGATATTCCGGGTAGGCGTAGTTAAAGGGTCTTTGCGTCCGTGCGCCAAAAAGGTTTGCGAAGTGGAGCATGTTCTCTGTCTCAAGTACAAAATCAGAGCGTTCGAGTACGATATCGTACATTTTTCTGCGATAGAGCCTAAAGGGATACCCTATCTTTAACTTTGCACTGTTAAGCAGTGTGGTCCACATCGAAAGCGCACTGTCGGCAAGATCGATGATAATGTCTTGCTCGCCAAGCTCCTTCATCTGCTTGATACGATTGAAGAATGATGTCTTTTTCCCCTCAACTTTCTTATACACAACATGAACATGATCGACCATATCAACCGGTGCCCCATACTGATAATGCCCTACCAGGCTGAGAGTGATCTCGGCATGAGGGAAGAGAGATCTCAACTCCAGTATCAATGGACGCATTATCACCAGGTCACCGATTGCCGCATGACGGATCAGGGCTATCTTTTTCACCTCATTTGGAATCATTTTCTCAGCCTGCGCACGTGCTTTCGCACTCGCATATCCGCCCTTGTACCCAACCCATAAATGCATCACTTCTCCTTAACTATACTTGGCATACTTACCCTTGCTTTCATCATCTATACATTTTCCAGGGCCACTCTTAGTTTTTCAAACTGACGCTTGTTTGAAAAACTCTCTTGTGCTTTTCTCCGGCCCGCTTGAGAAAGGGACAGACAATACTCCCTGTTCCGGATCAAGGTATCCAACTGTGCTGCCAGATCCTCAGACGAGTCCTGTTTGAAGAGTAAACCGGTCTTCTTATACTCGATAATTTCTAATGGACCGCACTGATCGGTAGCCACGACCGCTGTGCCCACCTGCATCGCTTCGATAAGGACCAGTCCGAAGGTCTCGCACGGGGTCGCCAGAACGACACTGTCGCAAGCCTGCATGAACTTGTGCGGATTTTTCGTAAATCCCAAAAACGAGATCTCTTCATCCAAACCCTTGTCTGAGACCCTCTTCTCGAGTTCCCGCTGATAACTCTCCTGCATCGCATGGCCCACAAAACAGACCTTGATACGCACCCCGTCTCTCTTTAGCTTCTGTGCTGCTTCAATAAGCAGATACTGTCCCTTCGCCTCTTCGATACGTCCTATCATCCCGATCAGAAACTCGTCCTCTTTGACGCCTATCTCTTTTTTATAGTCCCTTATCTCGTCACCACTCAGTATCTCAGGGTCATCTGAGCCCATATACAGGACCTCAATCTTTGGCCGTATTGCTTCAGGAATAAATTTTTTAATCTGCTCCGCCACCTGAAAGGTCACCGGCAGGATCATATCCATATGCTTATACAAAAAGCGGTGGTAAAAGTCATCTTTAAAACGTGTCATCGTCATATTGCGCGTTTGTACCAGCTTCGGTTTCTTTTTTGACAAAACCTTTGCCATCACGGCTATGGGAAGGTCTTTTGTCCAGTGCATATGAATCACATCGATACTGTTTTCGTCTATGACCTTGGAGAGCTTTCTTGCCGTTTTCAAAGAGAAACTTCGTTTGCGGGGTATCTTGATGTATTTATAGTTTGTATCCTCATAATACTGTTCCAGTTTTGTCTGCGTGTTGATGACTGAAATCAGATTAAAGCTATCGTCCAAGGCCTTTGCCGCGCGCATCATATAGAGTTCTAATCCACCTACATCGGGGGATAAGCACAGTTCCATAATATTTTTATTTTTCATCTGCCTCTTTCTCTTGCAATTCTAACATCACGACATACTTCATATAGGAGTTGTATGCCGAAGCAAAGGCCACATGCCATTCATGGATGCCGCCCAGGATACCGCCTTTTATGATGAGACCTTTGAACATGGCGCCCATACCGTGTACGAAGGGGTCATACCAGGAGGCTCTTTTCCCCTCTTTATGACGGATATGCGCAAACTCAACGGCATAGCGGTAGGCCTTCTCAACCAGCTGGCCGAAACCGGTAAAGGAGTAATGCAGCATATCGATATCGAGTTCTTTGATATGCTTACTTTCGACAGAGGCATGCGCTCCATCGATGTTGTAACCGCACCTGTTTTTATCATACAACCGTGTGACACGGTCCGGGTACCACTGCCTGACATATTTCTTGCCGATAAAACTCTTGCGTCTAAAGGAGTATGCTTCCGCGTCTGCGTTTTCAAGGTCCAGTTCCAAAAGCCGTTCTATGGCCTCATCCTCAAGACGTTCATCCGCATCTATGCTCAAGAGCCAATTATTTCCGGCGAACTGTTCACAAAAGGCTTTTTGCTTCCCGTCACCCAGGAACTTCTGTTCTATCACCCTTGCTCCGAGACTCTCGGCGATCTCTGCCGTCCTATCCGTACTGAAGGAGTCAACAACAATGACTTCATTGCACACCCTCTGGACATTTTCAATAACCGCACGAATATGCTCTTCTTCGTTTAATGTTATAATTGTGGCCGTAATATTTTTTTGCATTTATATTCTTTAAAAAATTTATTGATTTTAACACAGGCTCACTTATATGGCTATCAAATACAAGCTTCACCCCGGTTTCCAAGAGTTTAAAGATGACTTGTTTAATATAAAAGAAGTTTTTTCCCACAACAACGAGGTTATACACCAAGCCCGTAACGTACTCAAGATCATTCCCCTGCACGGTATAGACACCGTCGTAAAAGCCTTTAGAATCCCCAATGCGATCAACCAGTTTGCTTATGCCTATATCCGAAAGTCAAAGGCATATAAATCCTATTTCAATGCCCTTAGACTAGAAGAGCTGGGTATCAATACACCCTCTCCCATAGGCTTTATCGAGTTTTACAGGAATGGTTTTTTCAAAGAGAGCTATTATCTTTCGAAACATTATCCCTATGATTTCACCATGCGCCATGTCATCGTCGAGAACCCTTCGGACAAGGCAGAAATTCTAAAGGCTTTTACAGAGTTCACCTACGAACTCCATCAAAAAGGGGTCTGGCATGTTGATTATTCGCCGGGGAACATTCTGGTCTCCAGAGAGAAAGAGAACTACTCCTTTTCCCTTGTCGATATCAACCGAATGAAGTTTCTGCCTATCCAGGCTTACGACGGCTTGGAAAACTTCAATAAACTCTGGGCGGACGAAGAGGAGCTCAGCCTGATAGCCACTCACTATGCCAATATCGCAGGCCTAGACAGAGATGAGTCGGTCAAACGGATCTTGGCACATGACGCCGCCTTGAAAGAGCATGTCCTCAGACGCCGAAAAATCAAAGCCTTTTTCAAGGGCGGAGAGTAGACCTCAGACGACCTCTGCCAAATGTGCCTTGACCCGATTGAACAGCTCTGCCCTCTTTCCTGGGTCCACCGGAATCATAAAGGGGTCCTGAAGGGCTTCGTCATCGATCGCTTTCCATCGTTTCACCGAAGCAAAAAGCGTATCTGCAAAAAAGGTCATCGTCGCTGTTCCGACCATGGCGGCTAAGTGGTAGGTCCCTGTCGATGTTGATATAAAAAGCCTAAAACTGCTTATCAACTGGGCAAAGTCCATAATGGAGCCCTCTGAGCGGTACAGGACGACCCCCTCCAAAGAGGCTTTTTCAACCCTTTTATAGCTGTCTCTTATACACATCTCCGAGCCCACGAGACCCACATTGATCT
>CAXGZT010000152.1:0-6021 GCA_964014335.1 uncultured Campylobacterales bacterium
GTTCATTGGCAACCTGTTCGCAAAGTTCACGTGTGGGACAGATGACGGCAGCTTGAACCTTCGCCTCTGTTACATCCAGATGATACAGGAGGGATATTCCGAATGCCGCCGTCTTGCCAGAGCCCGTTTTAGCCTGGACGATGAGGTCACTGCCTTGCAGGAGTATAGGCAGGCTCTGTTCCTGAACGGGGGTCATTTCACTATACCCGATTCGCTCAAGGTTGGCGAGCATCTTGTCGTTTAAAGGGAGGGTCGAAAAGCTTTTAGACATAGGGCGAACTCCAAATATATATAGGATGGAATTTTAGCAGGTTAATGTTAAAAAAGGAGTCCGAGAAAAGAAATATTAAGATGATACCGTGAGACAAAATATTTGATCTAAAACCGAAAATAGATCTCTGATTTTGTTTATATAAGCCTATCACATGATGAACAGATAGCGTTAATTTATTTGGTTTAACTTTGCCTTTACTATTATTGGTTTAGAATGAGCCAGTTAACTGAGAAAGTGAGAATAATGCAATCAAATCTAAGTATCCTTAAGAAGTCTCTGATTGCGCTGATTCCAAGTTTTATGTTTTTTTACATCGTTTTGGCATGGTTTGCCTATTCAGAGATATCGTCGATCTCAAAAACAGTGTATGCACAACATAAGGAACAGCTGCAAGAGAGTGTTACCAAAGCCATGGATTTCAAGTTTGAAGCGATTAAGAACATCGTTTTGGGAATCGCGAATAACGGAGCTGTCTTATCAAAGATGTATGACGAAGAACGTGAAGCGATCTTTGATGAGATCAGCCGTTTCAGGACCGCCTTAAATGCCGAATCCTCATTTGAGAACCCCCTGATCCAGGTAGTGGATACAATGAGCAGTTCCTATGTGAAGTCATGGGACAAAAAAGCGTACGGAGCAGATCTCTCCGCACGAGAGAGTGTGGCGTACGTCAAAGAGAATGAAAAGGTTTTTGTCGGCAATGAAGTGACGCGCGGCGGCCTGATGATCGTCTCCACCGCTCCGCTGATCATGAAAGATGAAGAAGACGGCAGTGAGGATGAATTTTTGGGAAGTGTCGACTTTATCTTAGGATATAACTCTCTTGTGTATAAACATCTAAACAAGAAGGATACGAGAAACCTTCTGGTCTTGGTTGATAAAGAGTTTTTGCAAAAAGCAAACTATATTAAAGACCCGATCCTGATTGATAAGTATTATATTGACTTGGATAAGGATTATATTGATAGGGGGTTTTCTCAAGGGGCAGCTCATATTGACTTTCAACTCTTGAAAGAGCAGGGCTATGTTACGGACGATAACTACTTTTATACCTATAAAGAAATCTATGACCATAACAACAATGAGATCGGGATATTTCTTCTCGGGGACGCTCTTGAAGTCGTTGAACGAGCCGTAACAGAGACCAGCAGAGGCTTTGTGAAATTAATGATTATCATATCTTTTTTGATGATTCTAGCCTTGTTGATCGTTGTTTTTATCGTGAAAAAGCTGGTTTCCTCTCCGCTTCACGAGCTCAGTGGCGTCGCACAGGACCTCTCTTTGGGCGAGGGCGACTTGACTAAACGTTTGCATGTTACGACCAGTGACGAAATCGGTGAGAGTTCGCACTTTATCAACAAGTTTATCGAAAAGGTCCACAATGTCGTCTCTAATGTCATCATATCAGGGCAAAAAACCGTTGGCGAGATAGAAGGCATCAATGAGCATATCGGTATTATCAATGAACGTATGCTCACAGAACGTGAATTGGTTCATAAGACGGTTGATGAAGGGAATGCGGTTTATCAGCTTTTGAACAGTTCTGTTCAAGATAGTATTGATACGACGCAAAAGGTTCAAAGTGCTGCCAACCGACTTACGGATGCCCAAAATACCATTAAGACCTTGGTGGTAAATGTGAATGAGACGGCAGAAAAAGAGCATGAGATGGCAACTGCCTTGGCCGATCTCGGTACCGATGCGGAGAATGTCAAATCCGTCTTGACCATCATCTCCGATATAGCGGACCAAACGAATCTGCTGGCGCTGAACGCTGCGATCGAAGCTGCGCGGGCAGGGGAACACGGACGGGGCTTTGCGGTTGTCGCCGATGAGGTCAGAAAGTTGGCGGAGCGTACTCAGCACAGTCTTTCTGAGATAAATGCAACGATCAATGTCATTGTTCAGGCGATTATGGATACCGGATCGCAGATGGACCATAACTCCAAGGCTATTAACTCTCTTGTTGAAAGAACCAATGAAGTCGATGATAAGATCGACCACGCTATCAGCGAGATAGGAGAGACATCCGTTATCGCAAAAAATTCGGAAAAAGTCTCCAAAGAACTTGCCGCGAGTACGCAAAAGATCATCGACAATATTAATGCCCTCAATACCATCTCGACACAAAACAGCGAGTCTGTTGAAACCATTGATGATAAGGCCCTGAGCCTACAGAAAGATGCACAATCCTTGAATGAACAATTGAACCTTTTCAGGGTCTAAGGCTTTTTATAAAGTCGCCAAACGGGGCTAATACAGAGGTCGTTTATAGACCTTTTAGCGGCTGTATTAGTCTTGTCAATAATCTCTATATAACTGAAATAAGAGGAATCTATGAGTACAGTTTTAATCGCGATCATCACTATCTTGCTTGTCGCACGTATCCTGCAAAACAAGTTGTCTTTGCCTCTGCCCATAGGGATTATGGGGCTGACTTTGGCTACCTATGCCTTTATTCCCGAGTATATCAATATCTCTGCCCAGGAAAACTTTGACGGGATCGTCTACCTTCTGCTTCCTCTGATTCTGCTTCCGGACGCGATCAATTTCAAGCTCTATGACCTTAAACGGCACGGGGTCGCAATCTTCTATCTCAGTTTTATTGCCGTCGGCCTTTCTATCTTTATCGGGGTAGCATTAAACTTTGCCGTTTTTGCCGAGTACTCGTTTACGGTGGGGATGTTGGTCTGTCTTTTCGCCATGGTACTCGCGACCGATGCGGTCAGTGTCAGTTCTATCTTTTCTCAGTTCAAGCTCCCGCACTCTTTAAAGGTACTGACGGAGGGGGAGAGCCTCTTTAATGATGCAACGGCTGTTATCGCCTTCTTTTTTATCGGTCTTCCTTTGATCAATGGAATCGAGATCACTCCGGTAGATGTCTCTTTCGTGCTCTTGAAGGTCATCTCTCTTTCGACACTGATCGGTTTTCTTGTGGGGTATATGGCAAAGAGTGTTTTGAAATGGCTTCATACGGTGACGGACGAGTTTATCATCGTCTTGCTCACGGCTTATGTCTCTTTCGGAATCGCAGAGATGCATGCCGTACATGTCTCGGGTATTCTCTCCCTGATCGTTGCAGTGATGACGCTTCGTTACTATATCAACAAACAGTTTAAATCTTCGTCTTTGCATGAGAGTATTGTAGAAGATGAGTCGGTGAAGAGACCGAGTTCCAAGGTTGAGAAGATCATCACGACACAGGCAAGGCTGGATGAAAACCTGCAGATCATCTCTTTCTTCGCTCTTTTTGCCAATGCCGTCCTGTTTTTTACGCTGGCGGAGATCATTGAGTTTGAAAAACTTCTGCATTACTCCAAAGAGATCATTATCCTCTTTGTCGTGACGACGCTGATCCGTGCTGCGATGATGTTTAACTTCAGTTTTATCTCAAAAAAGAGCAGGCGTATACAAAACATCAATTACCGCTGGTGGTCTATATTGACCTTTGCGGGCATAAAAGGCGGTCTTTCAATGATCATGGTGCACGCCCTGCCAGAGAGCTTTATCTATAAAGAGATGTTTACCCAGGTCGTAATGGGCGTCATCCTGCTGAGTATCGTGGCTTATGCCTTTGCGCTGCTGTTTATAATCAAAAGATACCAAAACGAGTTCGTGGAAGATATGAAAGCGCAACAGCACTGATATCAAGAGGAGTAGGCCTTACTCCTGTGAGATCATCGTGCTAAGCGTGTGGCTCCGGTCTGGCTGGATCTCTACTTCATCTTCCAGGGCGTTTGCACTCTCTATACAAAGCATACTTCTATGATCGCTCAGGTCAGGCATTCTGCCGGCCAACTCTTCGCCCGGATTCCAGACGACCACTGTACCGGAGCCTTCGGTCTCTATTTTGATACGTTGAGTGCTGTCTTGCAGGAACAGGGGGGAGTGGACCTCTTGATAGATACGGTCTGTCTCCTGAGTGACATAGAGCCTCCCCTCCTGCCGATTGTCAAAGCTGTCATCGACTTTATCATAGTAGTACTTTTGTTCCAGCCCCTCTATATAGACGGACGAGATCTCTTCTATGGCCAGGTAGCTGTGAAGGGCAGAACTGATCTTGAAGGCTTTGCTGTCGAGGTTCTTTGTGGTGAGCGAGAGCTTCAATTCCGAAGCGATCATAATAGTCAAGGAGAGTTCAAATCGGTAAGGCCAGAGTTTTAAGCTCTCTTTGCAGTGCCTCAGTCTCAGCGTAATCCTTGTCTCGCCGGAAGTGATCTCCTCGGTATTTGTATGCTCCCAGAGCGAAGTTCTTGCAAAACCGTGGTTTGGAAGAGTTTTATGATCCTCATGTGCGCCAAACCAGGGCCAACAGATCGGGATTCCGCCTCTTATAGCCTTACGCTTTTTAAAACGGCTTGTCTTGCTCAGCCATAAAAGAGGTCTCCTCTTTTTGGCTTGAAAATGAAAGATATGCGCACCTTGAAGTGCAATCTTCGCGTTCGCGTTCTCATTGGAGACTTCAAGGTAGTCCAGATCGTCTTGATGTCCTCTTCTTATCATCTTCGTTTTGCCTTTTGGAACTTTTTCATATTATAACCTAGTCGAGAAAACCCGGGCCTGAGTATAGTATCATGTTGTAAGAGAAGGTCTTGAATACAAAAAAAGAGCATAAACGAATAACAAGTATAATATAGTATTATTAAGACTTGAAATACCAAGGAGAATATCATGAAAAAAACTCTTATTTTTACAAGCCTACTGTTTTTAAACAGTCTGCTGATCGCCGATCAGCATGCCAGAAGTGAAGAAAAAATGGATAAGATCATCCAAAAAGGAGATGAGGTCTCCAGTGACCTCGTAAAGACCTTGGGTAAAAACCTAAAAGCCCGTATGAAAAGTGAAGGTCCTATAGGCGCCGCAAGATTTTGTAATCTAAAGGCCTATGATCTGACGCAGAAGGTAGGATCAAAGTACGGCAAAGGGGTGAGTGTCAAGCGTATTAGTCTGAAATACCGCAGTCCCGCCAATAAGCCGGAGGGTTCAGAGAAAGATATCTTGCTCGCCCTGCAGGCCCTTCAGGACAACGGCGTATTTTTGCCAAAGCAGGTGGTCCAGGAGCTTGATCAGGACAGGGTAAAGTTTTACAAGCCTTTGATTATCAGCAAGGCTGTCTGTCTAAAATGTCATGGGAATATTTCAAAGAGCGAAGTAGGGAGTTTTATGAAAGAGCATTATCCCGAAGACAGGGCTCTGGGTTATAAGATGGGTGACCTTCGCGGTGCTGTCGTTGTCACGATTGAAAAATAGGAGAGGGAGATGAAAAAAGATGTTTTGGACCTTTTTAGACTTGTCGGGTTTATCGAAGCTATCTCCTATATAGGCCTGTTGTTCATTGCGATGCCCCTGAAGTACGGTTATGGTTATTTCGGGGCCGTAAAAGTAGCGGGCATGGCACACGGGGTCTTGTTTCTCTTGTTTTTATTTCTGTTGGCAGGAAGTGCATTCAAATACCGTTTCAGTCTTGGCCTGAATATATTGCTTTTTGCCGCTTCCTTGATACCCTTGGGGACTTTTTTTACGGATAAAAAGCTTAAGGATATAAAATCATCGGCCCTGTAAAAGCAACCGGGGCCTTAGAGAGCATTAATCAGGACTCTTCTTTCTCTTTTTTATCTTGGCTCTTCATTTTCTCAGACGGTTTGGAAAAGATCTCCACGTAACACGCTTCCCAGCCGGCTTCTTTAGCCTTGTCAAGGGACGCGATGATTTCGGATACATTTATGCTCTGGGCCTCATCACTGTTT
>CAXGZT010000153.1:0-5976 GCA_964014335.1 uncultured Campylobacterales bacterium
GTATTGATTGACGAGGCTGCGATGAGCTCATCCACATAATACGAAGGAATATAGTCATCTCCCTTTACTCCCGTACTTGCAAAAAGTACGCGGCATTGAGGGACATTCATTGTCGACACGATATTATAAATGTGCGCCGCATTATAGATACCCAGTTTACCCGGAGCCAGTCCCGCCTCCTTCATCTTGGCATCCAGCAGTCTGTCTACACGGCTGACAAACACAGAAATAACACTAAAAGCCCTTTTTTGCGCTCGCTCAGCACCTTTTGAAAAAGCCCTTGCACAGGAGATGGCATCGGAAAGGGAAAAAATCAGTGTGGCATTGACGTGAATGCCCCTGGAACTCAGCTCTTCCATCGCCTTGAACCCCGCTTCGGTTGCGGGTACTTTAATCATCACGTTTTCTCTATTTATCCTTGAGTACAGACGTTCACCCTCGGCAATTGTCCCCTCCGCATCATCACAAAGATTGGGGTCGACTTCAATACTGACAAACCCGTCATCACCCGTATCATACAGCGGTTTTAGAATATCCGCCGCCTTTTGGATATCCGTAATGGCCATGGCCTCATACTTCTCTTTGGCAGAGCCGCTTAGGTTCGAAAGTTGTTCCTTATAAGCTGCGGAGGTTAATATGGCGTTTTTAAATATTGCAGGATTACTGGTTGCACCGTTAATTATCTTCTTGTTGACAAGCTCTTTAAACTCACCCTCAAGATACTCTCTTTCGATAAAATCAGCCCAAAGTGAAAAACCTATTGATTCAATATACATTTAAAAACTCCCTATTAATCTTGTCTCCATTATAGCCCAATGTAATTTAATATATCTTAGAAAAAATAATCAAAAGTAAATTTGAGCGTATCCCAATCTTCTGCACGTTTTTCTACATAATCATACGAGAGCGATAATGATATGTTTTTTGAACTTCTGTAATGTTGTGAGACCGAAAAAAGAAGCTGACTCTCTCCTGTGTCGTAGATTCGCTGGCTTGTCTCTATATTTGTCTTATGATCTCTGCCTTCATAGACAACAGCCCCTCCGACACCGCCGATACCGGCTGTCAGATCCTTGTCTGTATAAAAAAGTGCATCCGCTAAAAGATAGAGATAGCCAAGGTCATTTCCCCAGGTAAGCCCGCCTGAAGCATTTCCGCTGAACTTGGTGCTCTGAGTAAGATATTTCCTGTCCCAGCCTGCTCCCAATCGCCAGGAAAGGGGTTTAAAGAACTTTGTTCTCGGTGCCAAGGAGACAATATTGATCAGGGTCGCTTTTTCAACATTAAAATCATCCTCCCCGTAGCTAAAAAGAAGATCGAAGAACTCAATCTGTGTTCCGCTTAAAAAACCCACATCACTGTCTGTGATATCATGGTTGGCCGGACGGACACCTAAAAAACCTATACCTTTGCCATCTCTTATTCCCGCCTCACTGCGAAGACGCAGAGCCCTGTGCCCCAGCATAGGATCGACGGGTTCGGGAATATGGACAGGCTCGCCTTGCCCGAGACTCGCGCGTGCCAGTAATATATCATGCAAACGATTTCTGTAAACAGTGGCATTGATATCCCCTGCCAAAAAGTCATACTCTATAAACTCCGAAGAAGCTTCCAGAATATACCGTTTACTCTGGATATCCTTCCCTTCCTCCTCTAAAAAACCTTTCGTGTCGCATCGGGCGCGTGCAAGGGCAAAGACTTCATCAATCTCTTCATCATCCAAGTAGGCTTCATAGGCCAGAAGTTTACTCCTGCGTGCAGGTCTGTAATGGCGCGAAGTAAGCAGATCTTCACTAAGAGCCGCATGTATCGTCTCAGGCGGAATGACCTGATAATGAAAATAGTCGCGCAGATGCACGCTCGGTTTGGCGACCTCAATCAACCAAAGCATATTATACGAACAGTTCTCTGTAAAGAAATAGTACCAGGAGTAGGTATCATGTATCTCCCAGATATGGCGCATCATCTGCCGCATCTCTTCAGCATCCAGATCAAGGTCGTACTCCCACATATCACGCTCTTCACTGTCTCTATACTCTTTTATCTTCTCATAATAGGGAAGAAGCGAATAGTTTCCGTAATAGCCTCCGACCAGACCCTTAATCGCAAAAACTATGCCGTTTTCAGTTGAACTGTCCGCATTAGCAGCATAATTAATAGCATACGAAAGCATCTTCGACTTATATGAGGAGTCGATACGGATAAAGGTATGGCCAAACATCGATGCAGGTGAATTGATATATGCCGAAGGAAAGACAAGGCTGGCGGACTGGGGGTCCACCTTTTTCATCAAAAGGTCAAAGGCCTTGCACTCGACTTGAGGCAGGTCCTGCATCTTGAGTTCTTTGACTAGCCACCACTTTCTTGCCGGAAATTTGCAGGCAGTCGCATTGTCGTCAAACACTTTTTCATTTACCAAGGCTTTAATCGTCTCTTCGAGTTCTGCCTTGGCATCAACATTCCCTCTGGGCGAAAGAAAAAAAGCCTTATCATCTATCTCGCTCTCATTTTTGGGCATATGCAGCAGTATATGCCAATAGCGGGACTCGGAAAGATTTTTCTCTTCGGCCTGAAGCAGGTAATCATTTACATTAGCATAGAGGCTGACAAAAAACAGGCTTATTAAAAATAGAAGGCGTAAAATAGTAGAACCTTATGTAGATGAAGTCAAAAAAGAGGCGCTAAACGGAAAAAATCCGTTTAGCTGATAATTAGATTGTAGAGATATTATCCAGAACGTCTGCCATCTCAACATTTTGAGAGGTATAGATACTGTTATAGTTTGATTGAAGAGCCGATGCAAAGGCTTCTTTGTCTTCTACTGCAAGCAGTTCGGCAAGAGTATCAACAGATTCACCGTGACCCATTGCGATCTCTTTTGCAAGTTGTTCCATGTTCGATGCAACGAACTCTTCGGCACGCTCATTCATCACAAACTTAGTCTTTTTACAGTTAGAAGTACCGGAGGTAATGCCAAAGGTCTGGTTACCAAAAGTTCCATTTGTTGTCGCCTGAAGAGAAAGCAATACTGCTGTGCTATCATCTTTGATGATCATTGACCCAAGACCGCAACCTGTTTGGTCATTAACACCAGCAAAGGCTGCTGAACTTAAAGCTGCAACAGCAGCAAGGCTTACGATTAACTTTTTCATTCATTTCTCCGTATAATTAAGATGAACCTAGTTTAAAATGTTTAAACTTAAAGTTCGCTAACACAGAAATCAATTTTAATAAGTTTAGTTAATTCCAGTGCCCAGGCGTAAAATCTTTACAGACTTCGCTCTGCAGGTGTCGCATAAACTCTTCGCGCGATATCTCTCGTGCACCCAAAGACTTTAGATGCGGTGAGGGTATTTGACAATCGATCAACTCGAAACCATCTTTCTTGAGTCTTTCTATCAAGGTCGCAAAAGCGACCTTGGAAGCATCGCTGACCTTGGCAAACATCGATTCTCCAAAAAACACCTTGCCTATCACGACCCCGTACAGACCGCCCACGAGTCTATCCTCCTGCCAGGCCTCTACACTATGGGCGTACCCCATATCATGCAGTACGCTGTAGGCCTCTACGATTTCGGGGATGATCCAGGAACCATGCTGATTATCTCTTAAAATCGTTCCGCACTCCTGCATGACCTGCGTAAAAGCGGTATCGTAACGAACTTCAAAATGTTTCATGCGCTTTTTGAGAGATTTGTGTAGTTTGAACTCATCCAGAAAAAGTACAAGTCGCGGGTCAGGGGCCCACCACAAAATAGGATCGGATGAGTTGTACCAGGGGAAGATACCGCTTCGGTATGCCAGCAAAAGCCTGTTGGGGCTTAAATCACCGCCATAGGCCAAAAGCCCCTCGGGTGTTGCTGACTGCACAGGAGGAAAAGAGAGCTCATATCGTATATAAGGAATCTGTATCAACTGAGCTCTTCTGCTACCTCTTTTAAAACGATTTTACCCTCTTCAATATCAACTTCGATTTCACCGCTAAGTTCACCAAAAAGAAGTTTGTCCGTCAACGGGTTTTTAAGCTCATCTTGAATAAGGCGGTTCAGAGGCCGCGCACCCATTGCTTTGTCATACCCTTTTTCAGCAAAGTGTGCCTTTGCCGCAGGGCTTAAGACAACTGAAACCTTTTTCGCTTTGAGCTGAAGATTGAGTTCCGCGACAAACTTGTCAACAATACCTTCCACAACCTTGGTACTTAAAGCAGAAAATTCTACTACCGCGTCAAGACGGTTTCTAAACTCAGGCGTAAAGAACTCTTTCAGTGCCTCATTCCTCGAGAGTGAAGCATCTGAATTAAACCCCATAACGGAACGTTCAGTCGCGCCGACATTCGAAGTCATAATTAAGATCACGTTTCTAAACCCTGCCTTGTAGCCGTTGTTATCCGTCAAAGAGGCATGATCCATCACTTGTAGCAGGATATTGATCAAATCAGGATGTGCTTTTTCAATCTCATCCAGAAGCAGAACCATATAAGGATGCTTCCTGGCCGCTTCAGTAAGAAGACCCCCTTGCTCATAGCCTACGTATCCCGGAGGTGCACCCACCAAACGGCTCAGCGCATGCTTCTCCATATACTCACTCATATCAAAGCGTTCAAAATGGACTCCAAGGACCTCTGCCAGTGACTTTGCCAGTTCTGTCTTACCCACACCCGTAGGACCGGCGAACATAAAAGAAGCAATAGGACGTTCAGGCGGATTAAGCCCTGCACGTGAGCGCTTCACTGCTTGTGACACCAGTTCCACCGCCCTGTCCTGTCCTATCACCTTGGCTTTAAGATCTAATTCTAAAGTCTTGAGCTTGGCCGTATCGTCTTCTGTAATACGGGATGTAGGGATACCAGCGATCTTTGAGATGATTTTTTCAACATCATGCGGTGTGACCGTTGAGCGCTTTTTCTTTTGAAGATGAAATGAAGCTCCCGCCTCATCGATCAGGTCAATCGCCACATCAGGCAAAAACCTATCGCTAATGTACTTTTTAGAAAGTTCTACGGCTGAGCGAAGAGACTTGTCTGTAAACTTCACCTTATGATGCTCTTCATATTTTGGCTTAAGCCCCTTAAGGATTAAAAAGGAGTCTTCAAAGGAAGGTTCTTCAATATCAATCTTCGCAAAACGCCTCGAAAGGGCCCTGTCTTTTTCAAATATATTTCTGTACTCCGCATACGTCGTTGCACCCATACATTTCATCGCACCCGAAGCAAGCGCAGGCTTAAGCTGATTTGAAGCGTCCATGCTTCCCCCGTTGACCGCGCCCGCACCGATAAGTGTATGTATCTCATCAATAAACAAGATGGCATTAGGCTGAAGCTTTATCTCATCCATCACGCCTTTGAGACGTTTTTCAAAGTCACCGCGGTACTTTGTCCCTGCAAGCATTGCACCCAGATCAAGCGCAAAGAGTGAGGAGTCTTTGATGATGTCAGGAACATCGTGTTCCATGATTCTAAGGGCTAAACCCTCTGCAATAGCCGTCTTACCCACTCCCGGTTCGCCTACAAAAAGAGGATTGTTCTTTTTACGCCGGCATAGTGTCTGTACAACACGCTCAATCTCATTTTCACGGCCAATAACAGGATCGATTTTCCCCTCTTTTGCCTTTGCAATCAAGTTAACCGTATATTTGCCCAAGAAGCTCTCATCCGTGTTTTCGCCTGTATTGATATTCACATCTTCATGCGAAATCACTTCCAAGACATCAACGCGTGTGATCTCTTGCTGTTCCAAAAGAGAAAAGGCATAAGAGTGCTCTTCTTCAAACAAGGCGGCCAAGAGGTCGCCCACGCTGGCATTTTCTTTTTGCGCAGATTGGATATGACGTATCATCTGATCGATCATGCGCGAAAGCGCCACCGTTTCAAAAGGTTCTTGTTCGATATCTTCCGGAAGAGGTTCCATATTTTGCATCAGAAAAGTTGCAAGACTGTCTCTTATACACATCTGACGCTGCCGACGAAAGTGTCGGTGT
>CAXGZT010000154.1:0-5969 GCA_964014335.1 uncultured Campylobacterales bacterium
TCGTCGGCAGCGTCAGATGTGTATAAGAGACAGGCCTATGCACCCGCCTCGGGTCAGAAACTGGCTCCATTGCGAAAAGTAGATGCTAGCATAGATGAGACACTTGCAGATGTTATTTATAGGATGATTCACCCGAATAAAGATGAAAGAGCGCTTGTCTTCTCTGAACTTCTTGATCAGATCAAGTATTAACCGGGCCTGATTTGCATTTATATTAAAAGCTGTTATACTACAGGAAATTTATCTGCCTCTTGCGGCTTAGCTACTAAGCCTGGTCAGATGTAATCAAGGTTTTATCAATGCTTTATCTTATCGGGTTCTTTCTGCTTTTTATTCTCTTGCTTCTGCTCATCATCATCTTTGTCTTTAAAAAATCAAAGAAAACAAGCCCTGAGACAGAAGAACGTCCCGCACAAAAGAGTGCCTCCAGCCTTGAGGGGCTAATCAATATACTCAAAACAGAAAAACAGGATAAATCCAAGATTGATGAGACCCTGGACACGATGGTGAAAGA
The DNA here is from genome assembly GCA_964014335.1 of uncultured Campylobacterales bacterium. Lineage (GTDB taxonomy): Bacteria > Campylobacterota > Campylobacteria > Campylobacterales > Sulfurimonadaceae. The sequence goes on from CAXGZT010000154.1 coordinate 515, forward strand.
TTTTCCTTTTCCTCAGAATGAAAAAGATGCCCATGATCACTTCAAATATGTCTACTTCTATGCAAAAAACCCGCTTTCTACGGCAAAGATGATCGTTCAAATGCAAAAACAGCTCACTCAAATAAACCCGAAATATATCAAGCAGATCGAAGCCTATCAGATGCGGGGAGTTGAAGCACGGAAAAAGTAGGGAATATTTTCCGCCAAAAGGGCATCTCGAAGCAAGCATAAGCCCCTGTAAAGCAATTTTTAAGTATAATTCTCAAATTTCTAAAAAGGGCGTCAATGGGCAAAAGGGTTTTAGTAAAGTTTTCCGGTGAAGCTCTTGCCGGTGAGAACGGGCATGGGATTGACACTCAGATTCTAAAATATATCGCTAGCGAGATCAAAAGTCTTGTAGATGCAGGTATTGAAGTAGGAATTGTCATCGGCGGCGGCAATATCATCCGTGGTGTGACTGCTGCACAAGATGGGATCATCCGCCGCACCGCAGGTGACTATATGGGAATGCTTGCGACAGTTATCAATGCTGTTGCTATGCAAGAGGCCTGCGAACATGCAGGCATGAAAGTACGTGTTCAAACGGCTATCAAAATGGAACAGATTGCCGAAGCATATATCCAGCGCCGTGCGGTACGCCATCTTGAGAAAAACCGTGTCGTTATTTTTGCAGCAGGAACAGGAAATCCGTTCTTTACTACCGATACGGCAGCCACACTCCGTGCGGTTGAGATCAATGCAGAAGTCATCATCAAAGCGACAAAGGTTGATGGCGTGTATGACAAAGACCCTAACAAATACTCTGATGCCGTTAAATATGATCAACTAAGCTATGATCAGGCTCTTCAAGACGAGATAAAGGTCATGGATGACACTTCAATTGCCTTGGCAAAAGACAATTCGCTTCCGATCATCGTATGTGATATGTTTAAAGAAGGAAATCTTTTAGATATCGTTAACGGCAATATGACAAACTGTTCAATAGTAAAATAAAAGGAATACAAATGAGATTAGAAGAACTAACTGCAAAAGCACTTGAGACCACGGGTGCAGATCGTTATCAACTGGCAATTGCCGTTGCAAAACGTGCCGATGCCCTGCAAAACGGTGACGCAAGCAAATTAAATGTTGACCCAAAAGCTTATAAACCGTCAGATTTGGCATTGATGGAGATCGCACAAGGTGTTATTTCCATCACTGGTTTCCAAGCGGCAAAAGCATAAACTAAACTAGATATACGGACGGACACAGAATGATAGAAACAATCGATTCCGTTCGTGATATTCATGACCTTCAGGAAGCAAAAGCCTTCTTTTATAAACAGGTAAAGCCGTCCCCTCTCGTAAAAAAAGCCCTCCTCTTCTCTGAAGAAGCGCACTCAGGACAAGTCCGTAAAAGCGGTGAACCCTATATTATTCACCCTATCTTGGTCTCCGTTATTGTTTCAAGTATCAGTGAAGACGAGGCCATGGTTATCGCTGCACTTTTACATGATGTTGTTGAAGACACAAGATTCAATATTTCTGAGGTCTCGGCTGAGTTCGGCGAAGACGTGGCTCATTTGGTTGAGGGTCTTACAAAAATTGTCAGGATGAGAGACTCTGAACTCATCTCCTCTGATTCGGAGGAAAAGCTGGTCGTATCGGCACTCTCCTTTAGAAAAATGCTGCTTGCATCCATTCAGGATGTCCGCGTTTTGGTGGTAAAACTTTGTGACAGACTCCATAATATGTTGACCCTTGACGCGCTTCCTGCCACCAAACAGGAACGCATCTCCGAAGAGACAATGGTCGTCTATTCTCCTATCGCACACCGCCTGGGAATTTCAAGCCTTAAGAATTTACTCGAAGACCTAAGCTTTAAATATATTTTCCCTGAAGACTCTGCACGCATCAACGCCTATATGAAAGACAATTTCCACCAGCTTCATGATAGTATAAACAGCTTTATCGCCAAGGTGACCAAGGCGATGATAAAGAACGGTTTCAATGAGGATGATTTTGAGATAAAAAGCCGTATCAAGCATGCCTACTCCATCTACCTTAAGATGCAGAGAAAGGGGATTAGTATAGACGAGGTCCTGGATCTTCTTGCTATTCGTATCCTGGTCAAAGACCCTTTGCAGTGCTACAAGGTCCTCGGAATCATGCATCTTAATTTTAAACCTTTATCTTCGCGCTTTAAGGATTATCTTGCCATTGCCAAAGACAATGGCTACCAGACCCTTCACACAACCGTCTTTGACAACACTTCCATCTTTGAGGTTCAAATACGCACCTTCGAGATGCATGAGACTGCAGAGCTCGGTGTTGCCGCTCACTGGAAATACAAAAACGGCGAATCAAGTATCAATCTTGAATGGATGCAAAACCTGCAACTCCAGGGTGATTCTGTAGAAGAGTTTTACGAGCTGGTCAAAAATGACCTCTATAGCGAAGACATATTGATCTTTTCGCCCAACGGAGACCCTTTGACCCTTCCTAGAGGGGCGGTCGCCCTGGATTTCGCCTATGCCGTCCATTCCGAGGTCGGAAACCGCGCGGTAGGCTGTATGATAAACAAGATCAAGGCCACACTTTTGACCGAACTCAAAAACGGTGACCTTGTACGTATCAAGACAGCAGAAAATGAGGTCACCCGCTGTTCCTGGATTGATACGGTTAAGACTTCACGCGCCAAAAGCAACATGCGTCTTATCTGTAAGCAGCGTTTAAACCATATCAATACCCTCAGCGGAATAAATATTTTTGCGACTGTTCTAGAACTCAATCAGCCTCGTATAGTAGAGTGGCTGGAGAAGAACAACCTGATGGATTCCATATGCAAAACGGCTTTTGATGATGAATATTTGAAGGTTTTATTAAAAGCTTATTTGGAAGAGATCAAGAAAAACAGTCGTTTTCAGGGCTTCCTGACGCGCCATAAATTCAAGCTCAAGAGGTACAGTTTTGGTTCTCTAGAGGTCACCTCCAACAGCTCTATAAGCGATATGGTATTTGACTACTGTTGTCATCCGAAAATCGGAGATGAGATCATCGCCTTTAAGGTCGGGAGCAAAGCCCATATCCATCATAAGCTTTGCCAGCATGCTTATGATCTTATAGAAGAAGAGACACCCATGCTGAGTGTACACTGGAGCACCCAAAAGCTCTTCCATTACCACCTGATCGTCAGTCTGCATAACGCTAAGGGCGCTTTGGCAACATTTTTACAATATCTAGCGAAGATGGACATAGATATTGCCAGTATTGAACTGGGCAAGGAACAGAAAACTCATGTCCACTATTGTGAGATAGATATGCACTCTTTAGAGGGCGATTTGATCAAATTGCGCAAAAAAATAGATTCAAAATATAAAATAATACAGCTTATCCGCACGGATGATGCATACAGATAAAGGGATAGATTAATGGTAGAAACAGCACTTAAAGAGATAAGCCGCGGAACAGCAGAGATTATTGATTTAGAAGCAATAGAAAAAAAAGTCACAAAGTTTTATGAAGACGGTACACGCTATACAGTAAAAGCCGGTTTTGACCCGACCGCACCGGATCTGCACTTGGGTCACACCGTCTTGCTTCAAAAACTGGCAGTCTTTCAAAAATACGGGGCGAACATCCAGTTCTTGATCGGGGACTTTACAGCAAAAATCGGTGACCCGACCGGAAAGAGCGTGACACGAAAACAGCTTACAGATGAGCAGATCAAAAAGAATGCGGCATCTTATCATGAGCAGGTCTTTAAGATCCTGGCCCATGAACATACCGAGACCGTATTCAACTCTGAATGGATTGAACCTCTCGGTGCGGCCGGAATGCTTGAGCTGACCACACTCTATAATGTAGCACGTATGCTTGAGAGGGATGATTTCGACAAGCGTTATAAGAGCGGTACTTCTATCTCAATCAGCGAGTTTTTATACCCCCTCCTTCAGGGTTATGACAGTGTGCATCTCAAGTCCGACATCGAAATAGGCGGAACGGATCAGAAGTTCAACCTTCTGATGGGACGTCATCTTCAGCGTTCATACGCCATAGGAAAAGAGCAGTCTGTCTTGATGATGCCGATCCTTGAAGGACTTGACGGCGTTCAAAAGATGAGTAAGTCTTTGAACAACTATATCGGTGTGACCGATGCGCCCAATGACATGTACGGAAAGGTTCTTTCTATCAGCGATGAGCTGATGTGGCGCTATTATGAGCTTTTAAGCGATAAGAGTCTTGAAGAGATAGCCGGTCTCAAAGCTGGAGTAGCATCGGGTGATGTCCATCCAAAGCACGCTAAAGAGATGCTTTCGCTAGAGATTACAACACGTTTTCACGGACAAAAGGCGGCAGAAGCGGCTAAGGAAGAGTTTGCAAAAGTCCACTCCAAGCATGCCTTGCCGACCGATATGCCTTCCTTTGAACTTGAAGGACCGGTTTGGGTTGCAAAAGCGTTACAAGATTGTAATCTTGAACCGTCAACATCGCAGGCTAGAAGAGATATTAAGCAAGGTGCTGTTAAAATAGATCAAATTAAAGTCGAAGACGAGCAACTGCAATTAGAAGCAGGCGAGTATGTCCTGCAGGTCGGAAAACGTAAGTTTGCTGCAGTAAAGGTGAAGTAATGTCATTCAAGTCAGTAAAAATTGGAAAACATACTGTTGAAATTCCTATCATCCAGGGTGGAATGGGCGTTGGTGTCTCTTGGAGTCAGCTTGCGGGAAGCGTGAGTAAGGAGGGAGGACTGGGTGTTATCTCCTCTGTCGGAACAGGGTATTATGACAAAAAAGAGCATGTCAATCGTTTAGTGGCCCAGAGACCTCTCGAAGTGGAAAACTTTTACTGTAAAGACGCCCTGATGAAGATCTTTTCCGATGCAAGAAAGATCTGTGGAGAGAAGCCTCTTGCGGCCAACGTTTTATATGCGATCAATGATTACGGACGTGTTGTAACAGACTCCTGTGAAGCCGGTGCCAATATCATTATCACAGGAGCCGGACTTCCGACCAATATGCCCGAATTCACCATGGACTACCCGGATGTCGCTCTCGTGCCTATCGTATCCTCTGCCAAGGCTCTGAAAATCATCTGTAAGCGTTGGCAAAAGCGTTACGACCGTCTTCCGGACGCGGTTATTCTTGAAGGTCCTAAGTCCGGCGGACATCAGGGCTTTACCTATGACCAGTGTGCCTTAGAAGAGAACCAGCTTGAAAACCTTGTCAAGCCTGTCGTCGAAGAAGCGGCACTGTGGGGCGGGATGCCGGTGTTTGCCGCAGGCGGTGTCTGGGACAAGTCTGATATAGAAGAGATGATCTCCCTCGGCGCTTCAGGCGTTCAGATGGGGACACGTTTTATCGGTACCCATGAGTGTGATGCCCATGACAACTTTAAAGAGGTCCTCCTTGGTGCAAAAGAGGAAGATATCCAACTGATGGGTTCACCCGTCGGTTATCCTGCCCGCGGTGTACGTA
>CAXGZT010000155.1:0-5943 GCA_964014335.1 uncultured Campylobacterales bacterium
ACTGATACCAGTGACGTTCTAGCTCGCCCGTCGTTTTATATTCGTCAATCAAGACCTTTTTCGGTTCGTCATCCGAGACGGAAAGAATCATGCGTCGTCCGTCTGCATCGATCTCGAGCAGTTTTGGTGATTTGGAAAGCACCTTGTATTCACCCTCACTGAGCCGTTCGAAAACACGCGAAAGAAGATGGTTGGAAGCGGGAAGTTTCAGGTCGGTAAGTTTCAGATCGTCAATCATGAACTGATAGATGAGACGTTTTTGCAAAACCAGTGTAGAGAAATAGGAGGCATTCTCCCGCGAGGCTTTGCTCTTGACCAATGAGCGCTGCAGCATACCAAGGAGATTGATCCGGTCAACCTTTGAACAGGAGACACCCACGAGTGAAACGAAGTTCTCATCCGTATAACCGCCATAATAGAGCTGCATCCCCTTTGCACAGACCTTATTATATTTCTTCGCCTTAAAGTCATCAATAAAAGGGGTGATATCCCTTGCCTCCAGAGTGAACCAAAGGCATATTAATAGTAATTTCTTTATAAAACCCTCCCTAATCGTCTTGCCGACGTCCTAAGATTGAAATCTGACCCGGCTCTTCTTGCAGTTCGATATTATGCTCATTCGCCCAGACAAGGATCTCTGCATCCAAGGCAAGAAAGTCATCTTGATCCAAGAGATCATTCTTAATCTTGATCAGATGGTGTCCACTCAGAAGAGAGAGGTAATAATCACTGTGATCCAAAAAAGGCTTCAAAGCCTTTAAGGCACTCACGATCTCATCAAAATGGAGATAATTATTCTTGACCTCCGCAACAAGGGCCAGACCCCTCTCATCGCCTTTATATCCGCACATATTTAAAAGTTCATCTTCCATAAGCTAATCCTTAACGGGGACTCATATCATTATAATATCACTTTAAATGTAAATGGACTTTAAAATATACAATCTAATCCATTCGCGAATGACTTCTTGCTTTACTCCTCACTGCTCTCGAGTGCGGCTAAAACAGCGTCCCCGTGGTCTCGTCTTTTTTCTTTTTCTTTTCACTCAGGCCCGCAAAATATTCGATCTCTATCTCTTTTAAGATACGGATATTATTGGTTGTTCCCTCGACACCGACCGGATCTCCGGCCGTAAGAATATAGGTGTTCTCTTTTTTGATGACCCCGCGTTCAAGTCCTATATTCATCACTTCAGAAAGCATCATGTCAAGCTTACTCTTACGTACCGAAAAGGCCGGGGCGACACCCCAGACCAGAGTCAGTTTACGGGCAATCTTGTCATCGTGCGTTACCGCAAGGATATCTACGTCGGGCCTGTACCGGGACATTTTTCGAGCTGACATCCCTGAAGTCGTCAAGGCCAGGATACCGTTGGAGTTCAACTTTGTCGCTAACTGTGTCGTTGAAAGATCGATCACATCCTTGGCATCGCGGTTTTCAAACTTGTCAAATTTATTATAGGCATAAACGGTTTCGGCCTGAATGATCGTGTTTGACATAGTCTGCACCGCTAAGGTAGGGTTTTGTCCGATGGCCGACTCTTCCGAGAGCATCACGGCATCCGTTCCGTCAAGCACGGCATTGGCGACATCAGAGATCTCTGCCCGCGTTGCAATCTCATTTTCTGTCATCGAAAGAAGCATCTGTGTTGCTGTGATAATCGGTTTGGCCTGAGCATTCGCTTTTTTGATCAGCTGCTTTTGAATCGTGGGCACCATATAATAGGGGACTTCTATCCCCAAGTCTCCCCGGGCGACCATGATCCCGTCACTGTGTTCGAGTATCTCGTCTATATTCTCAACGGCGTCAAACTTCTCTATCTTGGCAATCAGTTCTTGGTAGCCGCTGTTCTCATCCAGGATCGCACGCGCTTTTTTCATATCATCTGCATTTTGTACAAATGAGATCGCCATAAAATCGACTTGATGCTTAATACCCCAGAGCATATCCTCCCTGTCTTTTTCCGTAATCACATTGATGTTGATCCTTGTGTTGGGAAAGTTCACCCCCTTGTTGGAAGCCAATACCCCATCGTTTTCAACAAGACCCATCACCGCATTCTCTGATATCTCATCGACTTTTACGCGTATACGGCCGTCATTAAGATAAATATATTCACCCTCTTTGATAAGACCCAGGATCGAAGGCTGATTAATACTCAGTATATAACGGTCTTCTGACTCCCGATAACCTTTCGTCTCTTCGCGCATAAAAATAAGTTTGTCACCTGCTTTGAGCTCAAACTCTTTTTCCAATGTACCCACACGCACTTTCGGACCGCATATATCTTGGAGCACGCCAACGACCCATCCACAGTTCTTCGTTGCTATTCGAATGTTTTTCAGGACCTTTTCATGCTCTTCATGTGTTCCGTGTGAGAAATTCATTCTAAACACATTGACACCCGCACGAATCATCTTCTCTAAACTCTCTACATCATTGCTCGAAGGCCCAACCGTAGCAACAATCTTACTTCTACGTTTCATACAAAAGTTCCTTGGGAATTTTTAGTTTTAATAGGATTATAGTAACACAAAGTTTCTATTATATTTCAGCTTTTAGTTCTTTTTATAGATAAAGATACTATTATAAAAAAACTAAAACCCCGAGGGAACTACGTGGCAAAAGCACCAACACGTGATTATAATACCGATATTGTTCTTGTTGATATTATCAGTTTTACCAGACTCAGCCCGAAACAACAACTTGAACTCATCGAATATTTGACCCAAAGTTTCACGCGTATGATAGAGAAACTGCTCTCTAATTCGGATATGAGCCTTTCGCAGATGGTCCTGGGTTACATCTCCACGGGAGACGGGTTTTACTGTATTCTAAATCCTCGGATGAAGGGTTTTGGAACGATTTTAGGCCTCTCATTCAACCACTTCTCCGAATTGATATCCGAGAAGCTTTCCTACTTTAAGGGAATCCGCATTGCCGTACATACGGGGAGGGTATACGAGTTTATCGATATCTTGGGCCACACCAACTATATCGGAGACGGCCTTAACCATTGTGCACGCTATCTGGAGCATAGGGACTATACGATCAGTACCGTCTTTATCTCCCAGGAGGCCTACGCTTCATTCAAAAAGTTTCTGGATCTCTACCCTGACTTTGAAGCACTACTGCTTGAACAGGAGTTTAAACGCTCCCGGATTCAACACTTTAGAGACAAACATGAAAACCTGTGGTCCGGATATCTTGTCTGGCTACGCAGGGGGAGCGTGATAAACCCTCCCAATATTAAATTCAATTCACTTTTATACAGCAAGGATTAGTATGCGTTTTACTATTGAAGAGTACGCTAAGGCTTACAGTATCTCGCCTGAAATGGTACACTCGCGTCTTCGCCGAAACCGTCTTAATTACATTATAGAAGATGACACAACTTATATCGTTGTACCCAAACACCAGGTCCCCGATACCCGGGAGGAAGCTCCTGCTCTGCCGCAGAAAAAGACAACTGTGGCCACGGTCATAGGCCTTTATCAAAAAGAGAAACACTACCTCAAACTTAAAATCGAAAAGCTCGAAGCCAAGGTCGACCGTCTCATAAATGAGAAAGAAGAGCTTCTCAAAGAAGAAAGATCACGGATCGAAAAGGTATATAACGATAAAGATGCCCAACTCAAGACGATTTTGGAACTGATCAATACCAAGCTCCTTCAGGAAAACAGTTCAAACTCTGTAGCACAGGTCAGCCCTGTCTCGGAACAAGAGCATGCTGAAATCGCGATTGAGGCTAATATAGAACCGACAAAAAGAGAGCGACCTGTTGAACTAAAACAGTACCTGCGTTCTTTGAACCTGAAATCTTCCGAGCGTAAAAGCATTAAACGAAGGTTTGCAGAAGCCTTTGGCGGTGATTCACGGATATTGCTCAAAAACGGACTTTTCTATCTTGATTTTGATCGTTATGACTACAGCGATCTATTAAAGTTGACATAGGTTTTCTGTGGCAGAAAACAGTATCGTTTACACCAAGAATGTGCCTCTGGCACTGAAAGCGTACGCCGAAAAACACCACTTCCCCGTAGACAGACTTGACTTTACCCTCATAGGTATACAATCTTATTTTAAAAGTTGCCATCACGAGGCCTTTGTAAAGTTTCATGATGATTACAAAAGAGAATATGCTTCAAGTGAGAAGATAATAAAAGACAATGTCCGATTCATACAGATGAACAAGATCAGGATTCATCCAAAGAAAAAAGAAGATCCGACGTCTGCGAAAAACATCAGCCTGCTTTATCGTCTTGAGCTTGGAGAGTTTTCAACCTATCCTATACTCGTTCTCTCTCCCGAGTCAAGACTCCCCCTCGCTGAACTCACAGAGCAGGAGATGTTAAAACTGCTGTATACCGAACTCAATAAGATCAAGGCCCAAAACAGAATACTGATAAATCTTTTTTCTTCCTGTATGGTCAAAGACCTCAAAGACTTCATAACTAGACTCTACAGGGATGGGTTTACTCAAGAAGAGTCTATTTTACTTTTTGAAGGTATAGACCCCGAGATTTCCGAACCCAGCAAGGTCATTAACCATTATAAAGAAAGAAACAGAGACAAAAAAGTAGCCGAGGTAGAAGACTCCGAACTGATCATCAGCTACATTAAACCGGTTTATGGAAGAGCAGGCCTCAATGCCATGGGACAAAGAGTTTCCCATGGCTCAACGAATAATCTGGCGAAGATTGAGTATCAAGTTGACGAAAAAACAATAAATATACAAGAACATGAAAGCGAGATTCAGTATTTTTCCAAGAAAAAAGGCTTTGTAAGCACTCTCAACAACATTTTGACAATTTCCAATAAGATTGTTATTGAAGACATCAAACGGGTGGAAGGCAAATTCACCCATAAAGAAGAGAACGAAGTCTCTGTCGTCATCTCCCAAACCGATGTGACCCGTGACGGTTTAGGAGAGGGTGTTGAGCTTGTATCCGAGTCTGTCCATATTACGGGGCATATGGGAGCGAAGTCTAGCGTCGAGGCAAAAGAGCTCCTCATCGACGGGGCAACCCATAATACGGCCTTCGTTACGGCCAAAGACGCAAAGATCAATCGACATAAAGGGACGCTTCGATGCCACAAGGCGGAAATCAATTCCCTTGAAGGCGGTACCGTCTATGCTACGCATGTCAAAATCAATGCGGCTCTCGGCGGTCAGGTCTGCGCTGAACACGTAAGTATTAAGTCCCTAAAACACAACCTAAAAATCTTTGCGTCTAAAAGTATCACGATAGAACGTATACTCGGCGAAGACAACCATTTTGTCATAGACTACAGGAAGCTCCCTGTTCTACAAAATAAACTTCAATTTTTAAATGAAGAGTACGAAAACCTCGCCTGGAGCTACCAGGATGCCAAAAAGCACTCCCGCCAAAAACTACCGGAGCTTAAAAAAGAGTTGGAGAAGAAAGAGATCGAGATCAAAGAGATAAAGCTTTCTCATTTCGATGCACTGATCACTATCATGGCCCCGGTAGATGGGCTTAACACTATAGAATTCTCCATACCGGAAAAGCAGCTTTCACTGATTTACCGTACAAAAGAGGCCAAAATCTTTGAGCCTTTTTACCTTCGTCAAAGCAATGATAAAATCATACTCGAACCTGTCGGAGTAGAGATAGAGCGCTAACCCTCACCTCTCCCGTCACACCCTTACTGCCACGATCCCTTTCACACTATTTCCCTTTGCACGACTCTCTTTCCTGAATACAGGGCTCCGTTCTTCAGCAAAGAGCCTATCGACTCACCCTGAAACGAAGTTTCCTTAGAAGACGAGGTTTGTTTCAAAGCCGCCAAGGCCTTTTTCTGCACCCAGAGCTGTCTCAATTGTCCAAAAATATACAAAACCCGATCCTTAATTTATACGGTATACTGTATATAATCTGTCTCTTATACACATCTCCGAGCCCACGAGACCCACATTG
>CAXGZT010000156.1:0-5807 GCA_964014335.1 uncultured Campylobacterales bacterium
GCTGTGGCGTTCGATCAGGGACAAACATATTAAAGCTGACGGCATGTTATTGTATAAACTGCATGTAAAAAAGGGTCAAGTGGTTACGCCGGGAATGAACCTAGCCGAAGTGGCCGATATCAAAAAAGCAAAGCTCACTGTTTTCCTGAACGGGGATGAGCTCGAAGGTATAGAGTCAAAGAGAGTTTACCTCAATGATAAGAGCACAGAGTATAAAATCGACAAGATATGGCCCTTGAGCGATGATGAGCATATCTCTTCGTATAAGACAGAGATTCTTATCCAGGCACCGAGCCAATTTTCAACACTGTATAAAATAGAATTTAAGGACAAATAGATGTTACAAGAGTTAGAAAGCCAATATGTTTTGCCAACCTATGGACGTAATTACACTAACTTCGTCAGCGGAAAGAGTGCTACCCTGAAAGATGCGGACGGAAAAGAGTATATAGACTTTACCTCAGGTATTGGGGTGGTCAGTGTCGGTCATGCGAATGAACAGGTTTCAAAGGCAATATGTGACCAGGTGAATCGTATTACACATATCTCAAACCTCTATGTGATTGAGCCTCAGGTCAAGTGCGCAGAGCGCATTGTCAAGCAAAGCGGATATGATATGCAATGTTTTTTCGGAAACTCCGGGGCAGAAGTCAATGAGGGGGCGATCAAAATTGCGCGTAAATATGGCGAGGTCGAAGGTGAGACGAAACGCTATAAGATCATTACTCTGGACCAGTCCTTTCACGGACGCACCATAACGGCGCTTAAGGCAACAGGTCAAGAAGCCATGCATAACTATTTCGGCCCCTTCCCGGACGGCTTTACCTATGCCAAAGACATCGATTCGATAGAAGGAATGCTGGATGATCATACGGTGGCTGTCATGATAGAACTTGTTCAGGGAGAGGGCGGTGTTCAACCTCTGGACAAGGAAAAAGTCAAGGCTCTGGCTAAGGTTTTGAAGAGTAAAGACATTTTACTCATTGTGGATGAAGTACAAACAGGCGTTTACCGCACGGGAGAATTTCTGGCCTCAAATATCTACGAGATCGAACCTGATATCATCACCTTGGCAAAAGGTCTGGGCGGGGGAGTTCCCATCGGCGTCGTAATGACATCTAAAAAAGGTATCCTGAAAGCCGGTGAGCATGGTTCGACTTTCGGAGGAAACTACCTTTCCACTGCGGCAGCAAATGCAGTACTGGATATCCTGGAGAAAGAAAAAAACAGCGGTGAATTGGATCGTGTTTTTATCAAGTTTGAAACCCACCTGGAAGAACTGTTTAATAAACACCGAAACCTGTTTACCCAAAGTGTCGGATTCGGCTTGATGAGAGGACTGCGGGTTAAAGATGCAGAGACCCTGAGCGCTATCGTAAAAAGTTCGCATGAAAAAGGAGTCTTGGTGCTTAAGGCAGGCCGAAATACCCTGCGTCTTTTACCGCCGCTTACGATTAGCGAGAAAGAGATCAGTGAAGGGTTCAGACGTTTAGATGAAGCACTTTCTTCTTTGTAGTATTATAATTCTTAGTCTTACGAAGGCTGAGGAGTTGACGCTAGACACTTATATCTCCGAACTCAAAGAGAAAGAGTTCTCGTATGATTACGACAAGTCTCTTTTGGAAAAAAAGAAGTTAAGAGACTCATGGATCCAACCTCTCCAGCTGCGCTACTCTATCTCAAAAAGCAACCCCTATAATGAACAGGAAGCATCGACACAGCAGGCACAAAATGCAGCCATTGTCATGGACCAGCCGATCTTTAAAAGCGGCGGGATCTATTACGGGATCAAGTTCGCACAAGCTTCCTATCTATACAATAAATACAGTATTGATGTGGCCAAGCGCAAGATGATCAAAGATGCTGTCTCTCTTTTGATGCAGATCCGGCAAACAGCGCTTAGCATTCAAAAACAGGAGCTGCAGATCGATAACTCCCGCATTAATCTGGAGCAGAAAAAAGAGCAGTATCTTAACGGTCAACTCGATTCGGGTTTTTTAAACAATGCCATCATCGAAAAAAACAAGGTGACGCAAAGTTTATATGACCTGCAGACCAATCAGGAACGCCTTGTTTCCCAGTTTGAAGTCATTAGCGATCTTGACTATAAAGATGCCAGGGTGCCTTCTTTGATACTGGTAGGCGAGGATGCGTTTTTAGAACACAATATCGATATGAAACAGCTTCAAAGCGAGAGTGAAAAGAACCGTTATAATAAGAATGTAACGATAGCGAAGTATCTTCCTTCGCTAAGCATTACCGCCGGATACAACTGGGATAAGTTGGAAAACCCTTCTTTTGCGGGTTCCTCAGTCCCAAATCCACCCGAGACAAAGTATTATAATTACGGGTTTAAAGCGAGTATTCCTATAGATTTTAATACCTTTAGAGACATCGAGTCAAGTCGTGTGGAATATCTTAAATCCCTTGTCCTTGTCGAGGATAAAAAACGTGAGCTGAAAGCACTCTACGAACAGGTGACACAAAACCTGAAAAACTTTGACAAGAAAATAGAGCTCTCCATAGAAAACGAGGCACTCTACAGGAAGCTCCTGGACGATACGAAACAGCTCTACAAGGCAGGATATAAGACGCAATACGACGTACAAAACCTTGCGAATTCTGTACAGATTGAAAGAGTAGATCAAAAGATGTTTGAGCTTGACAAGCAGCTGGAACTGCTGAACCTATATGAGAAATTGATTAATGATGAAGTGTGAAAATAGTGCTAAAGAGGAAAGAGCTTGAGTGTGAAGTTTAGTAGTTATATGTATGACTGGCTCTATGGAGAGCAGGGGTACTATTCAAAGTATAAAGAGATAGGAAAAGAGGGTGATTTTTACACCTCCGTATCGACTTCAAAGTTTTTTGGCGGAAGTATTGCAAAGCATATTATTTCTGTTATAGATGAGGGTTTCTTGCCACGAGACACGACAATATGTGAGATTGGCGCGCATAAAGGCTATCTTCTGGCAGATATAGTTCAGTTTATCTATACGCTTCGACCCGAACTTTTGGAAACACTCTCTTTTACTATTGTCGAACGTTTTGAGTTTTTGCAAAAAGAACAGAAGATGTATTTTCAAGACTCGTTTGGGGATGCTGTCACCCTAAAGCAGGTAAAATCGCTTAAAGAACTGGACCTGAAGAGTGCCTTTTTTATTGCCAACGAGATCTTTGATGCCTTCCCCTGTGAGCTGATTTACAAAGACAGGCTCGCAACAGTCGAGAATAACAAAATTGTCTTTGAAGAAGAGAACAAATGGGTGAGTGATAAAGCAAAAAAATATCATAAAGACAGGGGTGAGATCGCTGTCGGGTATGAAGCGTTTGCTCTTGAGATGAAAGGTGCGGCTAAGTGCTTTGAATTTATGACTTATGATTATGGAGAGATGCAGGCTCGGCCTGACTTTTCAATACGTATATATAAAGAACATGAAGTATTTCCACTTTTTGATGAGAATTTAAAACTTAATGAGGTATTTTCTGTTTCAGACATCACTTATGACGTGACTTTCGAACATCTTAAAGATGCTTATGAAGAAGCGGGTATAGAAATGATTGACTTTAAGACACAGGCACTGGCCTTAGTCGACATGGGACTGCTTGAGCTTTTAGAGATGCTAAAAGAGCAGGGTGGGGAAGAGATATATACGCATGAACTGGAACGTGCGAAACAGCTTATTATGCCCTCTTTTTTGGGTGAGCGTTTTAAGATGATAAGGTTCCGTCAAGAAGCTGCGTGAAAAGACTCTTTCTGAGTCCTTGTTCGACCTCGGCGAAATGCCGTTACAGAAGATGAAGTAGCAGTAAAGATATTAGAATATGTAAGGAAAAAAGGAAAAGAATGACGATTATTGTAAATGGTGAGAGTAAAGAGTACACTAAAGAGATAACACTTTTAGAGATGATGAATGATCTGAATATCGTAGATAAGGTGATGGCAGCTGCAGTAAACATGAATATCGTAAAGCAGGATGTATGGGATACGCATACACTAAACGACGGCGACAAGGTTGAACTTTTAGATTTTGTGGGTGGCGGGTGAACTAAGGTCTCCTGAAAATAAAGGGTTTACCGGTTTTTTCGCTCTTGTAAGGAGAAGCGATGAAGAAGGATAAGGTATGAAATGTTTAGGCTGAACTGAAAGCGGATAAAGCAATATATACGTTGATATTTATTTCTTGCTCTCAACGGCTACTACGGCAATAGCATAATCTCCATCATGTGTGATCGATACAGACATATCCAGGATTTTATAACGCTCAAGTAGCTCTTTGCACAGAGTTATCTTCGGTGCGCCCTTGCTTGTTTTGGAGAGTAGGATGTCGTGAAAACCGCACTCTTTGCCAATACCGCACCCTAGAGCCTTTGCGCAGGCCTCTTTGGCAGACCAAAAACCGGCAGCACTCTTCGGGTTCTTTACAAGCGTGATCTCTTCTGGGGATAAAAAACGCTGGAGAAACTTGTCGCCAAAGCGCTCAATCGAGCCCTTTATGCGGTCAAGCCGAACAAGGTCTATGCCAATCATAGAACTCTATTGTACGACAAACTCAGTAAAATAAACCTGTCTGAGATTTCCATCTCGCAAGCGGAGGTTGAGCTGGTTTACTATCTGCTCTTTAAGCTTCTCCTTGCCCTTGGCAGTAGAGATCTCTTCAAGCGTCTTGGATGAAAGCAGACGGATCACAACGTCGCGTACAACAGCTGTCTTGCTTTCCAGTTCAGCTGCCAGCTCCTCGCCGTCTAGTTCAAGGTTCATCTGTACTTTTAGATAACGACGACCACTGTCGCTTAATAGGTTTACCGTGAAGGTGTCAAGAGGGAACATCGGCCCTACTTCCATTGCATCCATCATTTTTACCGGTTTTTCCTTAGCCGAGGGGCTGCTCGCCTGGGGTTGGTCATCTCCGCCAGCTAACATGGCAACGACTACACCAACGATAAGTAAAACAAGAACAAGCACCACGATAATGATGATTAAGACAAGGTTGCTAGACTTCTTCTCTCCACCATTCTCCGCGCCACTCTGTTCTTCTGTCTCTTCTTCAGCCATTAAGCTCTCCTGATCTTTTAAATACCCCTATTATAGCGAAGTAGGAGAGTTTGTAAAGGCTTACTGACTTGTTTCAGAGACAATTTTTTATAATTTCGTTACAATCTGCTAACTTAATACTCTTGGAAGATGGATGATTGAACGTTTTTTTGCCGGTATCGGGTCGCCTGTTGTTAAAAGTCTGGGGCTATTTGACAAACTCGGCGTATTTATTCTTTTTCAGATACGCGTATTTCCCCTTTTGGTTACCACCTTTTCCCGTACTAAGCTTCTGTTCAAACAAATTGAGATCATCGGTATCGGTACTGTAGGTGTGGTGATGCTTACGGCGATGTTCACGGGTATGGTCGAAGCGATTCAGCTCTATAACGGTTTCCATGACTTCGGGGTTGAAAACTTTATGGGGTACACGATTTTTGTCTCGATCTCAAAAGAGTTGGGTCCCGTTTTCGCGAGTTTGATGCTTATATCGCGTGCAGTCAGCGCAATGGCCGCTGAACTCGGGACAATGCGTGTAACAGAGCAGATTGATGCAATTGAGACCCTTGGTGTAGACTCCAAGAAGTATCTTATCGTACCTCGGATTGTAGCCACTACGCTCTCTTTGCCTATGCTTGTCCTGGTTTTTGATTTTGTCGCTATAACAAGTGCCTATTATATCTCAACGCTAGTCCTGGATATCAACCCTGTCGCTTATCAAGACACGATTATGCGTTTGGGGACTTTCAGCGATATTGGCAGCGGCCTTATC
>CAXGZT010000157.1:0-5776 GCA_964014335.1 uncultured Campylobacterales bacterium
ACTTGCGAGTTGAGATACCAGCCTACGGCACCAGAGCCTATGAAAGTTAAATAATCTATTTTAGAGCTTGTCGCTAAATACTGAGCCGCTTCCCTATGACAAACGACAACCTGACACCATGCTTTTGGCAAGCCTGCTTCATATAAAATTTCTACAAAATTAATGGCCGACATGGGTGTCGTCTCAGAAGGCTTGATAAGGACGGGTGAACCCACCGCAATTGCAGGAACGGTTTGGTGTACGGCAAGGTTCAAAGGGTGGTTGAAGGCTGAGATGGCGGCTACAACACCAATCGGTTCTTTCATCGTATAAGCCATGCGGTTGGCAGAACTCGCCGTATGACCCATGGCAATCTCTTTACCCTCGAAAGTACCCATATGTTCGATAGCAAGCTTGACACCATTAATCGCACGCTCGGCCTCTATCTTAGAGTCCATATAAGGCTTGCCGCCTTCACTCGCAGCAATGATAGTAAGCTCTTCAATGCGACTGCTCATAATCTCTGCTGTTTTTTCTAAAATAGCCACACGTTCATGTTTAGCCAGCCATTTGTCCTGATTCTCATAAGTGTCCCGTGCAAGGTCTAGGGCTTTATCTATATCCGCTTTGTCTGAGACCTTTATCTCATCTAACAAACGTCCATCAAAGGGAGAGTGTATTTTAATCGTATCCATGTATGACTCCTTAATTTGTTTGTTGGTGTAAGCCTTAAAATCTATACTAAACAGGCTTTGTTTTTTAATAACTCGTTTAAAATCTCATGATTTAAACTGTAATCTACGGCCAGGTCAATCAGATGGACTCCTTTGCTCTTGAGAGCTTTTTCCAAGGTCCTTACAAAGTCATCACATGAATTTGGTTTGTGACCAAAAGCACCATAAGAGAGGGCATACTGAACAAAATCCGGATTTTCGTAATCCAGACCAAAGTTGTCAAAACCCATCCCCTCCTGTTTCCACTTAATCATACCAAAGGCACTGTCATTTAAAATAATCACAACCAGATCCAGATTAAGTCTTACGGCTGTTTCAAGTTCTTGGGAGTTCATCATAAAACCCCCATCGCCGCACACCGCGATGACTTTTTTTTCAGGGTTGATCATTTTGGCCGCTATTGCAGAAGGAAGTCCCGCTCCCATAGTGGCTAGAGCATTATCCAAGAGCAAGGTGTTTGGTTCGAAACATTTATAATTACGGGCGAACCAGATTTTATAGATACCGTTGTCAAGGCTTACAATACCATCCTTTGGCAGTGCGTCTCTTACATCCTTGACTGCTCGCTGGGGCAAGATGGGAAAGCGGTCATCTTTAAAATATTTCGTGATATGTTTTTGGGATTCATCCGCAACCCGCATAAAATAGTTGAAATCCCAATGTTTTTGCCTCTGGACTCTGTCCGTCAACGCGTTTATATTACCAGCGATATCCCCAACAATGTCCAATTGCGGGAAATAGGTATCATCCACGTCTGAGGGTAAAAAATTGATATGAATCACTTTGATACCGTTCTCTTTCATAAAAAAAGGCGGTTTTTCAATCACGTCATGACCGATATTGATAATCAGGTCTGCTCTCTCAATGGCGCAATGCAGGTAATCATTATCGGATAAAGCGGCTGTACCCAAATACAGGGGGTGAAATTCATCAACCACACCCTTACCCATTTGTGTCATAAAAAAAGGTATTCCGGATTTATCAATAAAATCTTTGATGATCGAACAGATACGACTGCGATTAGCCCCTGCACCTATTAAAACTAAGGGCATTTTTGCCTTATAGAGCATGGATAATGCCTCTTCAAGGGCTTTTTGGTCGGCGACAGGATATCTTACGCTACACCTTGCGAAAACATTTTCACCTACCTCTTCTTTGGCTATGTCTTCAGGCAGCTCTATATGCACGGCTCCGGGACGTTCTGCTTTGGAGATCTTAAAGCTTTCTCTGACCATGGCGGCGATATTATTACCGTTAACAACCTGCTTGCTGTACTTCGTTAAAGGACGCATCATCTGTACGACATCTATGATTTGAAAACGCCCTTGTTTGCTTGCTTTAATAGGTTTTTGACCTGTTAACATCATCATGGGCATAGCACCCAAGTTAGCGTATGCGGCAGGGGTTACAAGGTTGGTGGCTCCGGGCCCCAGTGTCGACAAACAGACGCCGACTTTTCCTGTCAGTCTGCCGTAGGTAGCCGCCATAAATCCGGCACCTTGTTCGTGTCGTGTCAAGATAAGCTTGATACGTGAGTTTTTCAGTGAATTTAACATATCTAAGTTCTCTTCACCCGGTATGCCGAAGACATACTCAACACCTTCATTCTCCAAAGCTTTAACAAACAGATCTGACGCTTTCATAAAAGATCCCTTTTCGAATACTATTTTTCATACTGTAATATTGTTAAGGTCTTACGGGCTGTTTTATAATAATTTATCTTCTGCATCGACTTGGTTGATACAAATTCGTAAATAAATTTCAGAGTACCTAAAGATGATTATAACAAAAGCTTAGATCGCCTTCTAAAGGATCATAGATTAATTTTTATCTTTAATTATTAAACCAGTAAATCATCAAAAACAGAAGCGAAGAACCACACTACCCTCAAGAAAAGTTCTTGTATACCGAGAAAAACATATAAAGCGGGGGGAATCAAAGAGTCTGGTGGTTAAAAAATAAGCAGGTTGAGAGGTTTTGGGTTAAGTGATTTCAGTACAATTGCGACTATAATAATGAGAGTGATATATTAAGGATAGTGATGAGCACGGCTACCCCATTAGAACAGTTTATAGACTATAAAGCGCAGACGGGAATGCAGTGTGGAAACTATAGCATAGAGCTTCCCGAGCTCCAGGAAGATGAAAATTACCGTTTTCATTTTGATGCTACGGCCTGTATAGGATGTCGCTGTTGTGAGGTTGCGTGTAATGAGCAGAATAATAACCCGGCGGAGATCAAGTGGAGACGTGTAGGTGAGAGCGAAGGCGGGACTTTTCCTGCAGTAAGCCAGCTTTTTAACTCCATGAGCTGTAATCACTGTATTGATCCGGCCTGCCTGATAGGTTGTCCCACAAACTCTTATATCAAGATCGAAGAGACAGGTGTCGTCATCCATGACGACCCTTCTTGCATAGGGTGTCAATACTGTACGTGGAACTGTCCTTACGGGGTTCCGACCTTTCATGAAGAACGTCATATCGTAACGAAGTGCCATATGTGTCATGAACGTCTTGATGAGGGCCAGTCTCCCGCCTGTGTTCAAGCCTGTCCGTCAGGAGCGATCGAGATCGAGGTCTTTAATACGAGAGAGTGGTTGGAAAAAGATATAGACGAACAGGGAAATATGCCCCATCTCGTTGATGCCAGGGTGACAAATTCGACAACGCGCTATACCCTTCCTGAAAACCTTCCTGATGAGTTGATAGCTGCGGATGATCACCATCTGAAACCTTCACATTCAGAGATGCCTTTGGTCTTTATGACGGTATTGACACAAATATCCCTGGGCGCTTTTTTAGGACTTTTCTTGGGAGACCTCTTAAGCATCAGCGGCAAGACCTCTCCGGACTGGATCATGGCACTTATAGTCATGCTTCCGGCAGCCTTTGGCCTTCCTCTTTCGGCACTGCACCTGGGTCGGCCTTTGAAGGCGATGACGGCTATGAAAAACATCAAGACCTCGTGGTTAAGCCGTGAAGCCCTGGCATTGGGTCTGTTTACGGGCCTGATGTCCATCAATGTGGGGCTGTATCTTTTTGATGTCTCCGTTTACTTCAGAGTCTTCTTTGAAGCCCTCGTCTTGGCCATAGGCGTATACGGTATTTATGCCCAGGCGATGATCTACCAGATCACAGCGCGTCCCTCGTGGAACCGTATAAGTACGGTCTTTAAGTTTTTCGGGGTTTCGTATATCGGTCTGTTCTTGCTTGCCTTTGCTCTCTTGGCCCAGGGTGAAAATGAAGCTGCTTCACCTCTGATGACTCTGGCCCTGCTTTTTGCCTTGGCGCAGGGGTTTTTCAGCTATGAGGATAAGCGCAGTTTAAGTGCTGAGAGTGACTATAAGGCAGAACTGACAAAAACAAAACGGATCTATGCGGAGTTCTTCTCTGTCCATCAGCTCGTTCGTGCAGGGAGCTTCCTGGTAGGGGCGATACTCCTGCCTCTTTTGGTAACGGTAATGGTAGGGAACACGGCTGCACCGTTTTTGCTCGGGTTTGCGATTGTGCTTATGAGCGTCAGTGAATTTGTGGACAGGTTCTTATTTTACGCAACGGTCGTCCCTCTGAATATGGCCGGTGGTTTTTTTGTCGGAAAACAAAGATGAATGTGAAACATTCAGCTGAAGTTTCTTTAGTAAATAAAGAGACACATATTAAGGTGTAATGATGATTGAAAAAATAAAAGAGTTTCTTGGTGTGGATATCAAAGAAGAGAAGTATAGACTCTCGGATGACCCCGTGTTCGGCCGCATCTCAGATGAGAAGAAACCCGACAAATGGGTCTTCTCGACCTGTGGGTATTGCGGTGTAGGATGCGGGCTCTATATCGGAGTCAAAGAGGGGAAGGCCGTGTATACCAAGGGAAACCCGAAACATGACGTCAACATGGGAACCCTCTGTCCAAAGGGGCTGAGCGAACATCAGATGATCAATGCGGATAACCGCGTTCTTTCTCCTCTGATAAAAAACGGGGGAAAACATGAAACGGCGACCTGGGACGAGGCCTATAGAAAGGTAAGTAACGAGTTCAAACGTATCACCAAAGAGCACGGTTCCCAAGCTATCGGTGTGATCTCTACGGGTCAGCTTCTGACCGAAGAGTTCTATACCTTGGGCAAGTTTGTCCAATTGGGGCTTCGTACCAACAATTATGATGGAAATACGACCCTTTGTATGGCCTCAGCAGTCATGGGTTATAAGCAGTCCTTAGGTTCGGATGGCCCGGTCGGCTGTTATGAAGACTTCGAAGAGGCCGATGTTATCACGCTTATCGGAGCCAATATAGCAGATAACCATCCTATCTTGAAACTCCATTTGGCAAAAAACAAGAAAGATCCGAAGATCATCGTAATTGATCCGCGTCTTTCCAAGACGGCACAGATGGCAGATATCTATGTCCCAATCAAGGCAAGAACAGATTTGGCCCTTATAAACGGTCTGTGCTATATTATTTTGGAACAGGGTTGGGAAGACAAAGAGTATATCCAAAAGCATTGTAACGGTTTTGGCGCTCTCAAAAAACATCTTCAAGACTATCCGCCTCAAGAGGTATCGAATATTACGGGTATAGATGTCAAGGAGCTGTATGAGATAGCACGCTCGATTGCAGGAGCAGAGGCCGCTTTGACGGCGTGGACTATGGGTGTAAACCAGTCTTATATGGGAACAGATACGGTCTCGGCTATTAACAACCTGCATCTTATCACCGGTCAGATCGGCCGGCCTGGAGCAGCGCCTTTTTCTATAACGGGACAGTGTAATGCGATGGGGACACGTGAGACGGGATTCACCTCTTCGCTTCCGGGATACAGGAACTTCGGGGATGAATCGGCAGCCAAAGAGTATGCGGAGATTGTCAATATCCCCCAAGAGTGGATCCCGACGGAACGCGGTTACAAATACGCCGAGATAATCGATGCGATTGAGCGCGGTGAGATCAAGGCCCTGTGGATAGTGGCAACGAATCCTCTTGTGAGCTTTGTAAACCAGCAGAAGCTTCGAGCAGCACTGAAAAAACCTGTCTCTTATACACATCTGACGCTGCCGACGAAAGTGTCGGTG
>CAXGZT010000158.1:0-5674 GCA_964014335.1 uncultured Campylobacterales bacterium
ATCTACACCGACACTTTCGTCGGCAGCGTCAGATGTGTATAAGAGACAGGGCTTGGGCAATTTGCTCTTCAGATAATGTTGCCTTAATCTCCTCAATTTTTTGGGCAACTTCCTTTTTTTTGTCTTCCCCAATATTGCGATCAATTATGAGCAGGTATTGAAAAGCTTTTTTCCAGTCTTTTGAATTGTATTTTTCATCATAATAAATTGAGAACAATGAATAGAATGCACTAGGATATCCTTGAGTTGCGGCTTTTTCCCACCATGAAATAGCCACTTTAAAATCATTGTTGTTGAAATAATGTGCAGCTACATCCTGCTGAGCTCTCACATAACTAGCTTCTGCCGCGATAAGTTTGTATTTTAATGCTTTTTCTTGGTCCTTCTCTACGACGCCTTCGCCCTGTCCAGAATAATAACAACCGACTTTATAGCTCCCTAATGGTTCTCCGCCATCAGAGGATTTTTGGAACGACTCAAATGCTTTCCTTATATTTTTTGAGGTACCAATGCCGTTATTGTAAAACATGCCGAGGTGGTATTGGGCTTCAGGATTTCCAGACGATGCAATACTAGCCATATCTTCAAACAATAATTGGTCATCCGCCTTACACGAAACCGTAGAAAGTAAGAGAATAGCTAAGAGGATATTTAGATATTTCATGTAATGCCTTTAAATTATAACAATTTAATATCTAAACATTATATGTAATACGTACTTAAATACCACGAAAAAACATCGTAAAAAATGTGTGTTTTTATACTTAAAAGATGTCGATTTGACATGTTTCGTTCATATTTCAATAATAAGAGCAGTTTTGTGACTGTTTAGAGTTTGTGTTTAAGCCAGAAATCATCGATATTTGAATATTTTGTTCAAATATCGGTTGTCTCAGGCGCTATGATACATGGTGTTTGGTTTATCAATTGACAGATTTATGAAGTTTGATATATTTTTATGATGCTCCCATACTTCTTTTAACCGTAAAAGAAGTATGCAAGAAAACTCTCTCAACGGCTTCGAGTCCGACAGCTGTTGGATTCCTTCCTCCAAGAAGAGATTATTCTAAAAACTCAAAACTCACTTCGTTCAAACAGTTGAGTTTTCTTAACGGAGAATTTCTTCTCTCCGAAAGCTCTGCAGAGGTTTCGATGGGAGTTAAACGGTAACGCATTGATGAATGTAAAAGCTTTGCTTTTATTCCTGACCAACTTTTTAAACATAATCAATAGTTTTTGTCGAGGGAGTTTCACAGAAACCTTAGTTTCTGAATAAAATGATGCGATACCAATTGAGTGTGTCAGAGCATTTGCAGGACCGAAAGGAAAAGAAAATTTGACGTCAAGAAAATGCAACTGTTTGAACGCAGTGAGTTTTGCATTTTTAGTCAAACTTTCTTTGAAGAGAGGGAACTTGACAGCGGTCAAGTCCGAAGCCGCGGAGAGAGCTTTTCGCTTCCTTTTTGCGGAGAAAAAGGATGAGACACGTTAAATAAAAAGCACTTAGATTAAAATATTTATACTCTCAAGCTAAACAAAAAAGAGATTATGCAAGCAACTTTTTAACAACCTCATTAATCCGTTTTCCATCAGCCTTGCCCGAAAGCTGCTTGGAAGCAGATCCCATAACCTTGCCCATATCCTTCATCGACTCAGCACCGACCTGGGCAATTATCTCTTTGACAGCACTCTCAAGCTCAGCGTCATCAAGCTGTTTAGGCATATAGGCCATAAAGATAGCGATCTCAGACTCTTCTTTTTCGAGTAGGTCGTCACGTCCGGCTTCTCTGTACTGAGCGGCAGAGTCTTGACGCTGTTTGACCTGCTTTTGAATGATCTTTGATACGTCCTCATCTGTCAGCTCTTTTCGCTCGTCTACTTCCACTTGTTTAAAGGCTGAAAGCAGAAGGCGCAAGGCATCACGCTTTGCTGTCTCTTTGGCTTTCATCGCTTCTTTCATATCGCTTTTTATCTGCTCTAATAGTGTTGACATTTTTACCCCTTGGTTATTGGAACTTAATTTGCTTAGAATTATACATGAATAAAGCATATCTCACAATATTATTAACACTCTTGGCCTTTGGCGGCTGTTCACAGCATGTGGTTGACCCTGAAATCGACTTTAAACCGCCTGAATACGTTGAACAGCTTCCTTCCAGAGAGACGCATGAAAGTATGGACTCTAAAGGGAGTCTGTTCGGTCAGGGGGATAATCCCCTTTTTTCCGATCATAAGGCCATGCATGTCCATGATATCGTCACTGTCGCGATCTCGGAGACAGCCACCTCCTCCTCGTCCAATACAAAAACATTGGCGGAGACTGACACCTCCGCTTTGGGCGGAGGTACCTTTACGGCGGGTGGAGGCAGCGGCACGACGGATGACATCGTCAATAAATTAAACCGTGCGACCAACGTGGGCTTTGCAAGCAACTCTACCTCAAGTTTTGACGGTTCCGGCCAGGCTTCGCATAACAACACTTTTGCTACGACCGTATCGGCACGGGTGATCAAGATCTTGACGAACGGAAACTATTTTATCTCAGGAAGGCGTGAGATCCTGGTTGACGGGGAAAAGCAGATTGTCCAGCTCTCCGGAGTGATCCGTCCCTTCGATATCGACCAAAACAACCAGATCAGCTCTGCACAGATGGCTGACGCAAAGATCATGTACAAAACAGAAGGCGACATCAAACGCGCAACAGAGCAGGGGTGGGGCACGAAACTTGTTCAGGCTGTCTGGCCGTTTTAAAGTCGGACCCTCTGCTCAATACTTTTATTAGGTATATTTTATTTCTCTTTATGTAGTATTAGAACATAAGGAGTTCTGATGCGTCTCTCTCTTCTGATTATCCTTCTCTTCAGCGCTCTGTCTGCCCAGACATATCAGGAGTACCTGCGTTCTCAGGAGCAGGCTTTTTCCTCATTTAAAGAGGAGCGGGACAGGGAGTTCTCGGAGTTTTTAAATAAAGAGTGGAAGGCATATAAAGAAGCTCAGGGGATTAAGGCTTATGAAGAGAATAAACCCAGGACCCTGCCCAAGGCCGAAAAGAAAAAAAGTATCAAGCCCAGGGAGAAGGTCCTTGTACTTCATCAGCCCGCAGTAAAAAAGAAGGCGAAGGCCTATAAGAAGATCATAATCCCTTCTCCCTCACAAAAGCTCAAGACGCTCTATCTCGATTTTTTCGGTGTCGGCCTTGAAGTCCATTACGACAGCTCTATCCTCATATCGTTAGAAGGCGGGGTTTCCAAGGATAAGATCGCCGATAGCTGGGACAGACTCGCCGGCAGCGAGTATGAAGTGACGGTAAAAGAGCTTAAAGAGGTGTCTGCAAAGCTTAGGCTAAACGACTGGGCCAAATATCTCCTGATAAGAGAGGCCTCTGAAGGTATATATAAAAACCAGAATGAAGCCAGACTCTTTTCCTGGTTCGCTCTTTTAAAGATGGGGTATGATGCGCGCCTCGCTTACCAAAGGAATAAGCTGCTCCTTTTATTACCCGTCGAAGGAGCCCTGTACAATACGATCTATTATACCCTGAACAAAAGAAGGTATTACGCTATCGATTATTATGCCAAAGGAAAGCTGGGCTCTGTCATGACCTATGCGCATATCTATAAGGGAGCTTCTGCGGGGATCAGTTTTGCTGTTTCAGAGCTTCCTTTACTGGCAGAGAATAAAATACACAGGCGTCTTCTCTTCAGGCCGGATAAGGATAATCGCGCCGTAGACCTCTATTATAATGAGAACCTGTTGAGGTTTTTCCAGAGCTATCCTCAGGTTGCCTATACAAACTACTTCTCTTCACCGGAGTCTGTTCTGTTGGATGAGAGTCTTAAAGCCTCTTTTGAACCGCTTATTGTCGGTAAGAGCCAGAGTGAAGCCTTGGATATAATCTTGAGTTTTGTCCAGAACGCTTTTAAATACCGGGTCGATCATGAGCAGTTTAGCAGAGAGAAGGTGATGTTTCCGAGCGAGACGATTTTTTACCCCTATTCAGACTGTGAAGACCGTGCAATCTTGTTCTCCTATATGGTGAAAACCCTACTGGGTATGGATGTGGTCGGCGTCAAATATTCAAATCATATGGCTACGGCAGTGAGGATAGAGGAAAAGATCAGGGGAGAGTATCTTCTCTTGGGAGAAGAGCCCTATATTATCGCCGATCCGACGTATATCAATGCGCGCCTAGGGATGAGTATGCCTCAGTTTGTCGGAACAAAGTCCTATGAGATCGTATCAACGGGAGGGGAGAAGTAGTAGCCTTGGGAATAGGTGATTCCCATCTCGGTGATATGTTCATATATCTCTTTTGATTCCACGAACTCGCCGATAGTTTTAATGCCCAGCTCTTGAGCGAAGGTGACGATAGTCTTGACGATGATCTGCTTATGCTTGTCCTTATGGATATCTTTGATCAATGAGGCATCGATTTTCAGATAATCAAAATTCAGGTTTAAAAGATGGGAGAAGTTGGAGTACCCTGACCCAAAGTCATCGATACTGACCTTGCATCCCAGTTCCCTGACCTCGGAGACAAAGTCAGCGATGACCTGATAGTCTTCTATTTTTTCGGTCTCTAGTATCTCGAAACAGACGCGATCAGCCAGGGGATAGATCGCAAGCATGTTCTTGATATATCCTGAAAGATTGTAATCCGTTATATCTTCAATAGAGAGGTTGATGGAGAACTCATATGGATGATAACTGAAAACTTGAAACGATTTTTTAATCATCGTCTTTGTGATAGACTCATACAGCTTGGCCTGCTTCGCGATTTCAAGAAAGAAAAAAGGAGGTACGACTTCGCCCTCTTCATCAATAAGACGTACTAAACATTCATACTTGACAATCTTCTGTGTCGTGTTGTTTACAATGGGTTGAAAATAGGGAATTATTTTATTGTTTACGATAGCCATCTTTACCTTTTGTATCCATTCTATATTGTTTTGATAGACAATTTTTTTACGCATTTCGTTTGAAAAGATAGTATAGTCTTTATGCGTTTTTTTCGCCTCTCTTAGTGCGATATCAGCATGTGCCAAAGCAGACTCTTTTTCAAAGACGACTCCTGCAGTGATATTGATGAAAATTTCGATCTCCTCATTATCTTTCTGTCTGAAAACAAAGGCTGTCTTGGAGATGATCTGGATCAGTGAGATAATAATGATCTCAAAATATTTCTTTTCTATGGATTGCTTATTGACAAGAGCAAAACTATCCGAAGGGAGGCGGTACAATATCAGGTTTTCATGTGAAATATAACGTGAGATCCGTTTTGCCACCTCGCTGATGACAAAATCACCGATAATATGGCCGTAGAAATCGTTAATGACCTTGAACTCGTCTATATCTATAATGGCTAAGGCCAGCTCATCATATCTTTCCAAGTCCTGAATGAGTTTCAAACGATTAGGGAGTTTAGTAAGAGGATCAATATTATATAAATGCTCTATCTCTTTGGCATGGATCTCTTCGGCGGTAATATCCTGGGTAATGATAAGATATTTATTCGAATACTCCAACTTTTCCCCTCGTATTTTAAGGTGGATTTTTCGTCCGTCTTGGTCCTGCATGATGATTTTTTGTTCTTCTTCTGCGTTAATCAGCTTCTTAAACCACTCCAGCAGGGAAAAGTCCTCTTCACTCTCGCCGTGGAGAAAGAGGTCTTGGA
>CAXGZT010000159.1:0-5669 GCA_964014335.1 uncultured Campylobacterales bacterium
GATCTACACCGACACTTTCGTCGGCAGCGTCAGATGTGTATAAGAGACAGGATATTATGTTTTCTCGTCAGGACGGCGATCCTGTCTGCATCTCCGTCATAAGCGAAGGCGATATCGCCTTCACGGTTCAGAAGCAGTTTTATATCTTCAAGGTTCTCTTCCACGGACGGGTCCGGATGATGATTGGGGAAGGTACCGTCGGGCTCGACAAAGATACCATTGGCCTTGAGTCCGAGTCTTTCAAAGATACTCGGCAGAACCGAACCGGCGACTCCGTTCCCGCAGTCATAAACGATATTCAAATCCATTCCGCGAAGGTGTTCAAACTCGTTTACGATATAGTCGATGTACATGCTTGCGGCGTCAAAGAGCTCATATTCGCCGCTATCGGGAATAATCTCCACCAAAGCCTCTATCTCACGGCCAAGAGCATAAATATCTTCTCCAAAGAAAGGCGCCTTGTTCAATGTGATCTTAAAACCGTTATATTCGGGAGGATTATGCGAACCCGTAATCATAACTGAAGCGCTTGGCGTCACAGTCGTTCCGCTGTCAAGATGAAGCTCCTGATAATTGGTAAAATAATTAACAGGCGTCGGTACTAACTGTATATTGATGACTTTTTTTCCCGCATGTACAAAACCTGCACACAACCATTCAAAAAGTTTTGGAGAGTGCGTCCTGGCATCATAACCGATGCTGACATATTCCCCTTCGACCTGTCTGCCCAGGGTATACCCAATCTTCTTGACGGTGTCTTCATTCAACTCTTTTTCAAAGATTCCACGTATATCATACTCTCTGTATATGGACATATTGACCCCGCCTGCTGTTTTTCATAATTATATTAACTATTAGTTAAGAATTTGCTTTTTCTGCTTAAATACGGCTATTTATCGAGGCTATGAAACCGTTTAGTTCAACTTATAGACGATAGGGATCTGTAAGGCCAGCGTCTCATGCGGATGGGGAAAAGAGGAGGATGCCCTGCGTATCGTTTTGATCGCCGATTTTTTTAAGATAGAGGCCGCAACACCCAGGGCTTCGATAGCCGTTACCTCTCCGTCTTTGTTCAGCTTAAAAGAGACCATGGTCTTTCCCTGCAGTCCCCGTTTTTTCGCCAGGCGAGGATAAGAGAGGTTTTTCTTGATCAAGGCATTGATAAGCGCAAGATTGTCTTCCATATACTGAGCCTCATAGCTTAGTTTGGGTTCGGGGGTCGCTACAAGGGGGGCGGACTTGGTCTGTGCCGAGTCTAAAACCGTGAGCTCGGGAGTATCAGGTTCCTGTTCTGTTTCTGCAGGTTCTACAAGCTTTTGCACCGCCTTCTCTTCCTTGTTCTCTACCTTTTTCTCTACTATCGGCAAAGGTTTGGCAGGCTCAACTTTTTTCACAGCAGGTGCCTTGGCTTTAACAGGGGGAGTAGGAACTTCTCTCTTTTGGACTACTGTTTCGGAAGGAGCTCTCCTGGCTTTTTGGGCCATCGGTGTCTGGACCTGAGGCTTCGGCGTAGCCTGCGAGACCGGCGAAGAAAAATGAATGGCACTCAGCTTTACCAGGCTATGCACCTCATGCGCTTTTTCCTGCTTGACATAGACTAGCACAAGAAGCAGTCCAAGCAACGCATGTGCAGAGAGAGAATAAAAAAGTGATTTGTATTTCAGCCCGATAGAATTCATGGCTAGATTATAAATAAGAAGTGTTACAGAAGTGTTAATTCATCATCCAAAGAGAGAAACTCTCTACTTATGATTTTGGCTTTTCGTCAGGAACAGCTTTCTCTTTGCGCTCATCTGTAAAATCAGGATCTGGCTTCAAGAGTCTCTTGTCAAACGGTGCCGACGCTTTAGGTCTTCTTTTTCTCTCCCGCCTCTTAGCCTTGAATCTTTTGCTCGGGGCATGTGGGATACACATAATCTTTCCTTTTCTATTTATCATTATCGCATAAAACAGGATAAAAGTATGTGACTTTTATCATCTAAGCTCTTGTATTAAGGATTCTGATACACCCTCTTTGACTATTTTTTACGCATTTAATGAGTATTTTTCCTATATTTATATGCTAATGTTGTCTAATAGATGTAAAAGGAAGCGAAAATGGGACTATCAGAAAAGACAATCGAAATCGTAAAAGCGACAGCAGCGCTGGTCGCAGAAAACTCGGAGGCCATCACTGCCAAGATGTATGAGATCCTCTTCTCTACCCACCCCGAGCTCAAAGAGCTCTTCAAGGATGCTGACCCGGATCAGCATAAAAAGCTTGCAGGAGCCGTTTCGGCCTATGCAGCCAATATCGACAACCTTGATGCCTTGGAAAAGGCCGTAGAGAAGATGGCCTCCACACACGTGCGTGCCAAGGTCAGACCCGAGCACTACCCGATCGTCGGTGTCTCACTGCTTGGCGCGGTTAAAGATGTTCTTGGTGAAGCAGCAACAGATGAAGTCCTTGAGGCATGGAAAGAGGCCTACTTCTTTTTAGCAGACATCTTGATTGCCAGAGAGAAAGAGCTTTACGAAGTGGCCTAATCATTAAAAACCTATCGTATAAAACGCACGATACGATTTTTTGCAGACCTGATGAAGTGGGAGTCAGTTCTGCATAGCTTTTTACCAAGTCTACATCATTACCGTATACTTTCTAAACCTATTCATTATAATCCTTGTCTTGGACATATTTTTGTCCATTTTCATCTTTAATTACTATATATTTTAAATAAGGTGACCCAAATTGTAAAAATCCAATTTTATTTACTTTAAATGCCTCTACTATTGTATATATTTTCTTTGGGTCAATCTTTTTGATTGTAGAGTTGCGGGTAAAGCTCATGATGACAATGGAAGAGAAACGCGCCAATGCACTCAAAAGAGAAAGGCCAAGAAAGAAGAAACGTGTGCCAACGCTTATGCCGACCGGAGCGGATAAAAATCGGCTTCCTAAAAGATTTCTCGGTCGTGAAAAACACAGCCGTACAGCAGCGTATGACAAGACGGCTAAAACCCCGAAGGATCATACGGGGAAAAGGTCTATGCGGTAGCGTAGAGCTCTTTCTCTCTGGCGATCAAGACATCCGCTAAAAAGAAGTAGGCTTCTTTCCACGCACTCATTATATCAGCCGAAGCCGCCTCGCCGAGCACCTCTTCAATTGCGCTTAAAAGTGCTCCCCCGACGAGAGGATAATGCTCGGGTTTGATACTCGTCTTTACGTGGGCCTGCGCCATAGTCTCTATTCCCTTGCCAAGGACTACCAGGTTATCGATGTTTGCGGCATACGCGTATACGGCCTGCGCCAGTTTCTTATATTGATCAGGCTCTGCATCCTTGAATAGCTCTTTAAGTTCAGGGTTACGCTCAAACAAGGTCTTGTACATCGCTGTCGTGATCTCTTCGCCTTTTTCCTTTAGGACCGGTGCCGTTGCCTTGATTATCGCTTTTGTATTTTCGTTCATCTGATGTTCCTTGTGGTTATTTTAGAAGAAGTGTACACAAGCATACTAAAAAAGTTATTGACATTTATCAAGAAAAAGCGTTTGAGTCCTCTTAAACCGGTTGATAGCCCGAAGCGGTCTTTTCGATTCTTCCCTCGCTCTGCAGCTGTTTAAGATTACGCGAGAAGGTCTCCGCCGTCATCCCTAAAAGCGAAGCAATCTCATAGTTCTTCAGTTCGCTGCCGAGCGTCCCGTTTTGCCGGTAAAAATGCAGAATCTTCTCTTTAGCACTCGAGGCAATATTGAGATGAATATTGTGTTGAAGCAGCTGGATCTTTCCCAGCAGAGACTGAATCACCTCATAAGAGATGTGGGGATCACGCAAAAACTCTTCTTTAAACCTATCAAGTTTGACTTTGATGACCGCTCCCTTGGATTTGAAGACAGCGGTCGAGGGAAAAGGTATCTCTTTGAGGATCGCCGGTTCTGCCAGCATGGAGTAAGGGCGGAACAGACCGATAATGATCTCATTTCCTTTATTGTCATGCTTGAAAACACTGACAACACCCTCGGTGAGTATCAGAAGGTGATCGCTCCTATCGCCTTTCATAAAAAGACAGGCGTCTTTTTCATAATGATGGATGGAGCATATTTTCGTCAATCTTTCCAACTCTTCATCATCCATACAAGAGAAAAGATAGATCTCTTTCAATATGGAAACAAGTCGGTTTTGGCTCATCCTTTATATCTTATGTTTTAACAATCAGATGGAGCGCTGGTGTTCCGGATAGGCTTCCAGTCCGCATTCGTCGATGTCTAGACCCTTCATCTGCTCTTCATCGCTTGCTCTGAATTTAAACACAAGGTTGATAAGATAGATGATGACAAACGAAGAGACAAAGGCGAAGACACCGACGACCAGGACACCCTTGAGCTGCCCCATAAACGTGATACCTTCCTCAGGATTTGCCGCAAAGATACCGACTGCCAAAGTCCCCCAGATACCGTTGATCAAGTGGACCGACAGGGCACCGACAGGGTCGTCGATGCGTAACTTGTCAAAGATCGGAACGGCAAAGACCACCAAGCCTCCGCCGATAAGACCGATGAAGATAGGCTGATAGACGGTATAGAGATCGGGACCTGCCGTGACCGCTACAAGCCCGCCGAGGGCACCGTTCAAGATCATCGTAATATCAAATTTCCTGTAACGTATGTACATAATCAAACCAGCAATAATAGCCCCGGCGAGACCGGCCGTATTTGTGTTCATGATCGTCAGAGCAACCGCGTCGGCGCCCTCTTTTGTCGTGATCGAACCGACCGAACCACCGTTGAAGCCGAACCAGCCTATCCAGAGTAAAAAGGCGCCAAGAACGACCAAAGGAATATTGGAAGCGGGAATAACGCGCACTTTTCCGTTCAGATAACGCCCTTTACGTGAACCCATGATCAAGATCGCCGCCAAAAGTGCCCACCCCCCCGTGGAGTGGATGACAGTCGAACCCGCCAGGTCGTACATGCTAAGCGCCAGGGCTGTTCCTTCGAGGAAATTTGCACCCCAGGTGATATTGACAACGGTAGGGTAGATAAAGGCACCCATCACAACGGTAAAGAGTGTTAGAGGGATGATACGAGCGCGTTCGCTTACACCCCCGCTCATGATATTGATCGTCTTGCCCACAAAGGCCATCTGAAACATAAAGGCGGCATACATGCTTAATGAGCTGTTTTCCCAAGAACCGAAGGCAAAGTTATAGCCGATCAGCAGAAAAGCCATAGAAGCGACCGCATAGATCATCGTGTTTACCGTTAAAACGGTTGAAACGTTTTTCGTACGCACCAGCCCGGCTTCAAGCATTGCAAAACCGGGGACCATCAAAATTATCAATGTCATGGAAAAAAGGACAAAGAGTGTGTCAATAATATAGGTGAAATCACTTATGAGAAGATATTCGTTCATTAAGGCTGCTTTCAAAAAAAGATCCGGCATTATGACAAAACAAGCTTAAAAGCTTTCTTTAAGTAAATGAGTCTGATCGCATTTGCTTAGCGATGTTTCTTTAATCATGAGAGTTTGTTGCGGTCGAGAAATGAAGTTTATCTGTAGTTTAGAAAGAGAAGGGGTTTGGATGCAGGGCCGTTTTACAGTCAGAGACTAAAAAAAACGGCTCTGCATATCAAGAAGCTTCTTATACTGCTTCGTTGTCGGTTTCACCCGTTCTGATACGAACGATTTGATC
>CAXGZT010000160.1:0-5642 GCA_964014335.1 uncultured Campylobacterales bacterium
ACAGAATCCCTTTGAAGTTGCTTATCTTCTTCGTTTTAAAGCTGAAGTCGAAGACGGCTATGCTTTCGGCCTCTTCCTGGCGAAGATAAACCTCACAGCTTAGTTCCGAGTCGTTAGTACCTACCTCATCGAAGTCCGCCACACTCTGGCTTGTGCCGCCGGGCGCTTCGATAACCTCCTGCAGTTCAAGCGTCATATATGACTCATCAATGAACGCACTGCTAAAATCGACCCAGGCATTCCACGGGACCTTATAGATATTCATATCCTTAGTCTCAGTCGCATAGGTATCAAGCAGTTTCAAAAACTGGTGATAGTCTTTGATCTCGCCCTGCATGAAAAAAGGGTCATACAAGACCCTTTCGCTTCCGTACTGATTCTCATCACTGTCCGCATCCAAAGAGTCTTCTATCATATCCAATATATATCCCGGGCGTTGCAGATTATACTCCAGCAGATAGGCGTAAAGTTTTTCGTAATGCTTACCGCGGCTGTAATGGTTAATATTAAACTTGGCCCCCTTGGGACGTATTCTAATCACCATATCCACATTGCCTATCTTCAAAGGAAGTTCCTGTGCGCTTTGCACCAACAGATCAAAAGCCTGGGGCGAGTTAGCCACATCTTCGACGAGAGAACGTATAATATTTACCGTATCCACCATCAAGACAGCACTTTGAATACGAAAGCCGTTGCTGTTGTAGGTCTTAAAACTTTTTTGAAAAAGGGCCAGTGCTATACCCAAGGCGGCACTCATCGCCAAGAGCATAAAAAGTGTCAACATCAAAGCTATACCCCGGCGCATCACTGTCCTATCCAATGTTCATCGAGAAGATAGGCAGCAGCATCGCTATGACGATTGCACCGATCACCCCGCCGACAAAGAGCATCAGCATCGGCTCCATCAAAGAAAGCACGATACCGATTTTGTCTTTATTGTCTTCAAAATAAAGCTCTGCCACATTGCTCATCACATCGGGGACATTCGAAGTCTCTTCACCTAGGGCAATAGACTGGATAAACCCTATCCCGATGATCTCTTCATCCGAGGCAAGTGCAGAAGAGAGTTTTGAGCCTTCAACCACCTTTTTCGCTGCCTTTTGCAGGATCGTCGAGATCACGGAGTTCTTCAAAATCTGAGCAGAGAGGTTGATGCCTTGGACCATAGGCACTCCGGAGCGGATAAGAAGCGCATTCATATACGCAAAACGGCCCAGTTCGCTCTTTTGAATAATCCCCCCGAAAAGAGGAATACGCAGGACAAACTTATCCACTCCGTATTTAAAAAGAGGGGCACTTTTCATCAGATACGAAAATATTCCGATAACAACGACAAAGAGTATGCCTATAATCTGAAAGTTGGCACCCATAAAGTCACCGATGGCAATGACCGCTTCCGTAATGGGAGGCAGCTCTTGTTTCATCTGCTTGAAGATATCGGTAATACGCGGGACGACAACCGCAAACATAAAGCTGATCGCCCCCACGGCCACCAAGATCATAAACCCCGGATAAAACAGGGCTGAACCTACCTCTTTATGAAGACGTTCCTGCTCTTTCATAAAACGCGCCAGCTCTACCAGGACATCATCCATGACGCCGCGCTCTTCCGACACCTTGACAGACTGCTTATAAAAATGCGGCAGAGAATAAACACTCTGCGCATCCAAGGCCGCATAAAAACTCTTACCCTCATCCAAGTATGTCCCAATGGCAGAAAGGAACAACGAGGTACGTTTATCGTCTTTATATTGGTTGGAGAGCAGTTTGGTCGTACTTACTATGGTCATTCCCGAGCGTATATAAGCCGCTATTTCCCTCGAAAGATTGATCAGCACCTTGTTTGGGATATTTCTTGCCCGCAGGTTTTTAAAGTTTTGTATAAAGGATGGTTGTTCTTCGCTGATGCTCTCATAAAGAATGGAACGGGCCTTGAGCTTCAGCTTTACCTCTTCCATCGAGCCTGCCTCTATCGTGCCCTTCTCTTTTTTACCCTTATCGTTAAAGCCCTTATATTTAAAAATCAATGCTCATCCCTTATGATATCTGCTGTTTTTTGGTATTCACTTTGAATGAGGGCCAGGGAGTCATAGCTTTCTGCCTCCGCATACCCTGCCTTGTAATAGATAAACTTCCCTTCGTTTTCCAACACGATAGATTCAATCGAATCATTTGAACGCTTATGTAGGATAAAACAGGCCTTCTTGTAAGCATCTTGCATATCATGCGGTGCAAACTCTTTCTCTATGGCAAACCCCTCCAGGTCCAGACTGTAAGACTTGACCTTCGAAGAAGAGAAAAGGTCAAGTTCCTCTTCCATCCACTCTCCGTCCACCATCACTCCGCATTTTCCGCAGGGCTCGAAACAGACGAGTTTCGCATCACTCAGAGCAAAATTTCTTCGAAGGTACCCGGGCAGCGTCTCAAGTGTCAGGGCTTCGACTCCTTCTTCGTCCGGAGGTTTGAAGGATGAAATCGCCAAAGAATAGACTATACCGACGATAACGATAACAAGCATCAGTTCTATCAGTGAAAAAGCGCGTTTCGACATCAGTTTGCACTCACATTACTATCAGGAAGTATGAGGTCCAGATAAATATCATTGATTCCCTCCGCCTTGAGATAGACAAGATAATGTCCCTTGCTCTCGTACACCTTAAAACGCTTCACACCCTTAATCATATCATCAAATCGGAAAAGCTTGTTGATAAAATCCAAATTTTCAACAGGACTCTCTATGCGCCTCAGTACCTTCTCCTCTTTATATACCTTATACCAGACATAAGGCTGTGTCATGTCATGCAGACTGTTGTTCGTCTGCATAAGAATCACGTCCGAATCCTTTCTCTCGCCGTGCCATTGGATCGATGTCGCATTCATAAAGTCATTATACAGAAGCTTTAAAAGGTTTTCTCGTTTTTGTACAGTCTGCGATCTTGCTAAAAATTGCTGGTTCGAGCTTTGCAACTGTGCTACAGACTGATATAAAAAAGTCATGATTAAAGAGAGCAGCATGATCGAGATCATCAGCTCAACGAGGGTAAATGCTTTTCTCACGGCTTAACCACCCTGTAGACTGAGTATGTCTCCCGGTCCATCTCTACATATTGTTTATAGACCTCTAAACGTAAACCCTCAAAGACAGGCATGACGGCACCGCTCTCTTCTTCAATCCCTTTAGAGATATCCGCAGCGTCCAGACGTTCAACCAACTCCATACTGATCTTTGTATTTTGATTTAAACCTTGACGGATGGAGCGTTCATCGATATTAAAGGGTTTCATCAGCTTGTCAAAACGCGTGCTTTTTTTGGCTTTTTCAAATTTTGTCTCCAGGACAGCCATCAAAACCCAGTCCGAATACTGAAACTTTCCCTGCATCTTGTAACTCATCTCCGTACTGTTATTATGCATCTGTAAAAGAGAAAGGCCTACTACCGAGATAAGTATCGAAGCCACCATGACTTCTATAAGGGTAAAAGCCTTGCGATTTTTCGACGCGGGCAGGTTCTTAAGAGCAGAAGGGTCTAGCCTAAGCGGTTGAGCTTTCCTCTTAGCTTGACCCCTTAGCATTGACGACTCATCTCATCATGAGCTTTCATGAAGCCCGATTCTAATGGCCTCATCCAAAGAGGTCTCTCCCGCAAGCAGAATCTCTTTGAGCTGCATAGAAATGGTTTTAAGCCCCTGATCGACGCTGTAATGCCTGATATCCACCTCATTTGTTGTTGTTTTTAAAAGCTGCCTAAGACCATCATCCATGATGAGCAGTTCGCCTATGGCTTCGCGGCCGCTGTACCCGCTGTACCCACACTTTGCACAGCCTAAAGGCTTGTAAATGACGGCATTCTGGGGAAGCCCGTATTCCTCGACGTAGGCTTCTGCCGTCTCATCCTCTTGTTTACAGCTAGGACAGAGTTTTCTTACCAGTCTTTGCGCAAGTATCCCTAGAAGCGAGGATGAGATCAAAAACGGCTCTACCCCCATATCCGAAAGACGCGTCAGTGTCGCTGGTGCGCTGTTGGTATGCAGGGTTGAAAAAACGAGGTGGCCTGTCAATGCCGCACGTACCGCGATATGAGCCGTCTCTTCATCGCGGATCTCTCCAATCATAATCGTATCGGGGTCTTGACGCAGTATGGAACGAAGTGCGCTGGCAAAGCTGAGCCCTACTTTTTCATTCACTTGGATCTGGTTGATATTAGCGGCCTTGTACTCTACGGGGTCTTCTACGGTAATGATGTTTTTCTCCGGCGTTGCTACGAACTGTAAAAAAGAGTGCAGGGTCGTTGTCTTACCCGAACCCGTCGGCCCGGTGACAAGGATAATCCCATGAGAGGATTGAAGCACTTTCTCAAAACGCTGCACCATCGATTTGTTAAAACCCAGCTCAACGAGTTCGGGTATCTGCTCGCCCTGCATCAGAATACGCATGACGACGCGTTCTCCGTAAAAGGTAGGCAAGACGGAAACCCGGATATCCACGTTTTCTCCCGCGATTCTTACCTGGGTACGTCCGTCTTGGGGCAATCGTTTTTCTGAGATATCAAGGCTTGATACGACCTTGATACGGCTGATAACGAGTTCAATAACCTTCCTGTCCATATCCGCATTTTTATAAAGCACACCGTCGGATCTAAAACGGACTTCACCCTTGCTCTCATGCGTCTCAATATGGATATCACTGACGTTTTTCTTTACGGCTTGGTAAAAAAGTGCATTAACAAACTTAATAATAGGCGCAGACTCTTCCGAGGTAAGGATATCGCTGGATGTCCTTAAAAACTCATCCAGAGAGAGTGCATCCGCATCAATATCCTCATCCTCATCATGCGTCTTGTCTTTCATATAAGCGATCTCTTTATCCGTCTTTGCTTCCAGATATTTGTTATAAAGCCGCTCATACGAGATCTCGTCCAGTATCATCACCTGGGCATCAAGGTCAAGCTTGTTAAGATAGTTCGTACTCTCTATAAGTCTCATCTCACTCAGCCCGACGACGATACTCTCATCAACCTTGGTGAAAAGAAGATGATTCTTTAAGGCGATATCAAAATCAATGCCTTCGATCTCAGC
This sequence comes from uncultured Campylobacterales bacterium, assembly GCA_964014335.1. GTDB lineage: Bacteria > Campylobacterota > Campylobacteria > Campylobacterales > Sulfurimonadaceae. The sequence goes on from CAXGZT010000160.1 coordinate 5,076, forward strand.
CATAGGGAGGTTGGTATCATGGTAGTGTTCATGTAAAATCATAATATAGACTCCCTGTCAGCTCTACAGCGCTTAAAGTTCTTCATCTTCTTCATCTTCTTCATCAGCTTCGACGCTCTTGCCCAACCTCTCCTTTGCGGCATCTTCTATCTTTTTAAAGACCTCAAGATTATACTCTTCCTGGACCCTTCCCAGAATACCGAGGTTCTCTTGAAGCTTGGAAAGACTCGCGCTGCTCGTCACGACATAGGGTGTCATCACAATGGCCATAGACTGGTTGTCTATGTCATCCCTGGTATGCGTGAACAGGGCGCCCAGCAGAGGAATATCCCCGAGCAGAGGAACCTTCGTCTCAGCCGTAGTCGTCTGCTCCTTGGAAAGTCCTCCGATAACAATAGTCTCCCCATGTGATAAGATGATCTGTGTCGTCACCTCCTGTTTCGTTGTAATAGGCTGGCCGTTGCTGTCGATATTGGTCACGTCCTCCAAGATGGCGGTGACCTCAAGCGTCACCTTTTCATCCGAGGAAACGCGGGGTTTGACCTTCAGGGTCAAACCCACGTCCTC
>CAXGZT010000161.1:0-5631 GCA_964014335.1 uncultured Campylobacterales bacterium
CGACGAGGGAAGCTTTGTAGAGATGGATGCCTCTCTGCGTCCCGTCGATCCGCTTAAGTTTGTCGACAAAAAGTCTTATAAAAAACGTATTGAAGAAGCCGAAGCCAAAACAGGAAGAAGCTCTTCCGTCGTGAGCGGTGAATGTACTATCAATGGTGTCGCTACGCAGCTTGTTATCTTTGACTTCTCTTTTATGGGCGGTTCTTTGGGATCAGTAGAGGGTGAAAAGATCGTTCGCGGTATAAATCGTGCGATAGAGAAAAAAGAGGGCTTTATCATCATTTCCGCTTCGGGCGGAGCGCGTATGCAAGAGAGCTCGTTTTCGCTTATGCAGATGTCCAAGACCTCTGCTGCTCTGGCAAAACTGGCAAAAAACAACCTGCCTTATATTTCCGTACTTACTGACCCGACTATGGGTGGAGTATCGGCATCATTCGCGACTTTGGGGGATATTATTATCGCTGAACCGGGAGCCCTTATCGGTTTTGCCGGCCAACGTGTCATCAAACAGACAATCGGGTCTGATCTTCCCGACGGCTTCCAGCGTGCAGAGTTTTTATTGGAACACGGTGCCGTAGACATGGTCGTTAATCGTAACGAGATGAAAAAGACGGTCTCTGATCTTTTGTGTATGTTTCTTGACAAAGAGATACAGGTCAGTTAGGAAGTTCCCGAATGAAACTCTATGCCCTCTGCGATCAAGACTCTTTAAGTGATCGCAAGCTCTCCCTTGAAGACTTTGTTTTTTTAGCCAAAAAGCACCATGCAAAGATCATTCAGTACCGTAATAAAAGCGGAACCCTTGAAGAGATCAAAACAAAGCTCATAGAACTGCGTAGACTGTGGGACGGTTTTTTAATCGTCAATGACAAGTATGAGCTTATCTCGTTTTGCGACGGGGTACATATGGGTCAAGAAGATTTAGAAGAGATCGATGTCAATATTGAAAAAGCAGTAAAGAGTGTGAGAGAGATCATTGGCAGAGAGAAACTGCTTGGAATCTCTACGCATGATGAAAACGAGATAAAAAAAGCCAACAGTATGGATCTTGACTACATCGGACTGGGTGCTTTTAAACAGACTTCAACAAAAGATGTTACGAATATACTCGGCAGCCAATTAGACGTTTTGGCCTCGATATCGAAGCACGAGGTTGCTGCTATCGGTGGGGTAAAACTTAGTGATACCTTTGAAAACGTAAGCTATCTTGTCGTCGGAACAGGTCTGTATGAAAGTTAATATCTGTTCTATTGCCAAGCCGGAAAAATCTCTGTACAGCCCCTTATACAAGGAGCTTGAGAAGATGACAGGAAAATTTGCGAAGATAAAAGATATAGAGATTTTCAATAAAAAAATCCATCAAGCCCAGATGGAAGGAAAAGCGAGTGCTCAGGCGGCATACACAGAAGCTTTTACTCCCTATTTAAACAAATCTTATAATATAGCCCTACATCCTGATGGAAAAATAATCAACAGTTTTACCTTTAGTAAGCTTTTAAGTGATAGAATTACGGTGAATTTTTACATAGGCGGTGCTTATGGTTTTGAAGATGGGTTTTTAAAGCAGTGTGATCAGGTGATCAGCTTGAGCGAACTCACAATGAGTCACAAAATAGCAAAGGCTGTTCTTCTTGAACAGGTCTTTCGAGGCTTTGCCATCAACAACAACCATCCGTACCATAAATAAAGGAATGTTACCGTGCACGATAAAGAATTAGAGTACTTCAAAGAGAGTCTAGAAAGCCGTAAAGAGCAGATCGAAAAAAACATTTTGGGTGTTGAAAAAGAGATGGATGAGCTTCGTGAACTCGAGCTGAATGACGAAGGTGACTATGCTTCAGTCAGTAACGATAATATGGTCGAGAATGCTATCGGAAATCAACAAGAGCTTGAATTATTTGAAATTGATATTGCATTGGCTAAAATCAAAGAGGGTACTTACGGTATCTGCGAGATGTGTGAAGAGAGTGTCGGTGTTCACCGTCTTAAAGTTAAACCGCATGCAAAATACTGTATTGACTGTCGTGAGATCGCGGAGAAAAGTGCACTTTAACGATAAACATTCAAGGATAAAACTATGTATTTAAAACGATATACTCTAGGAGCATTAGCCCTAATGCTGTTTGTGGGTTGGTATATAAGTCAGTTTTTGGGGTATTCACAATCTGAGTCAATTTCGTTTTTTGGAATCAACCTTCCGGCTTTGCCAATCGCGATCTTAGTTTTGATCCCTGTATTTGTTCTATATCTGGCGAGTGTTACACATATGCTCTATTACTCGGTAAAGAGTTTTTTTAAACTGCGTAATTACCAAAAAGATTATGACAAGCTCATCGAAGCAATAGTCGATGCTATGTTGATGAAAGATCAAAAACACAGTTTTAAAACACCCCGATATGAGCTCTTGGGTCAAGTGATTGAAAACAGTTCAATACTGCCTAAAGGCGAGTTTCAAAAGAGTAACAACGGGAAAATCGAAGAGGTCTTAAAGCTCTTAAACGATCTTGATTCTGGAAAAACAGTCGATCTTAAAAAGTTCCATCTCGATGCAGATAACCCGCTTGTCTTGAAAAACCAGACAAACCGTATGATGAACCTTGATCTGAGCTCGGAGGATATTCTATCTAAGAGTGAGAAATATCCGCAGAATATTCTAGAAAAAGCCTTCGTTAATTATGCTGCCGAAGCACCGATGTATGCGATAGAGAAGTATCAAGAGTATATCACCAAAGATGCCCTGTATGTGATCTTGGCCCGTGTCAACAGCGAGGAACATATATTGGAAATCTCAAACGAGTCGCTCATCGAGCTTATTAACCGGCTTGAACTGACGGCATCGGATTATCTGTCAATCTCTAAGGAGTTGAGTATCCATATGATCCCTGAACAGCGTATGAAACTTTTCGAGCTTCTTTCAGAACAAAATGAAGAAGCTCATGAGGCTTATCTCTATACCCTGTTTGATCTTGAGATGATTGATACGGCGAAAGAGTTCCTTGAGACTATCGGCAGCGATGATGCGATGAAGTTCAGGGCCTATCTTGCCTTAAAAGAAGCGGGCCATAGCTTTAGTATTAACCTCTTTATCTAAGACGCAGGGGTTTTAACCCTTCTGCTCTTTTTCGACGCTCTCTCTATACTTTTTTATCTACTGGCTTGCTGCAATTCTTCTAATACTAAACACGAAAAGAGCAGATGAGTGTAGAACAAGAGCCATTTAAACGTAGCGGATCAAAATGCGAACTGTGTGCTTCAACGGATAAACTTTCTGTCTCTGAAGTCTCTCCCTCGGACGGAAGTGCTCAGAAGTCCATTCGTGTATGCGACAGATGTAAAGAAGAGATCGAAGAGAAAGAGAAGAGGGATGCAAACCATTGGCACCGTCTGAATAAGAGCATGTGGAGTGAGGAAGATGCGGTCAAGGTTGTGGCATATCGTATGCTGAGCCGTATCGCATCAGAAGGTTGGCCCCAGGACCCGCTGGATATGCTTTATCTGGAGGATGATCTCAAGGCATGGGTAGAAGCAGGGCTTGAGAACGAAAACCGTGAGCCGGCTCTAGACAGCAATGGCAGGGTTCCAGAAGACGGGGATTCTGTGACGATTATCCAAGATCTTGAGGTTAAGGGTGCCGGTTTTACCGCTAAGCGCGGAAGGGTGGTTAAAAACGTCTCTTTGAGGGACAATCTGGAAAAGATCGAAGGAGGAGTGAACGGTTCGGGTATCGTCCTTCTTAGCCGCTTTTTGAAAATGTCTTAATCCCGGTAGGCATGACTTGATCAGGTAGAGGTCGCCTCTTGTATCAGGTCAGGTTCTTTGCAGTGCTGCAATATAAAGTCACGGCTCTTTTTGGATAAGAGCAAGGCCTTGTGCCAACTGTCCATACTCTTTTCTTGATCAGTGAGGGTAATCGCCTTACCTATTTCAACTTCTATATCTCCATGCTGAGGGAACCAGGCCTCGGGCCGGAGAATGGACCGGGTCCCGGTGATCGCTATGGGAATTACGGGGCTGTTTTTCTCTACGGCAAGGCTGAAGGCCCCCAAATGAAAAGGCTTCAGACCCGGTATACGGGTAAAGGTCCCCTCAGGAAAAAAGAGCAGTCCTTCTTCTCCAAGTGCGGTGTAGAGATGTCTGGAATCCTCTACGCTTTTACCGACATCAAAACGCTCGACAAACTGGGTCTTGAGTTTTTCAAGGGGGATGCGAGAAGTCCAGAGTTTTGAAAGTTCTGCTTTTGCGACAAAAGAGACAGGTCTGGGCAGAACAGCGGCCAGAACAAGGCCGTCGAGGTAGCTGGAATGGTTAGAGACGATGACCATATTGGAGAACTTGTCTGGAAAATTCTGCAGGCCCTTTATTTTGATCTTTGTAAAGGTGAGTCGGGCTAGAGCACGGGAACATAAACGTATTACGCTCCAACGCAGGGACAGAGAAGGTAACAAGACGATGGATATCCAGGCTAGGAGGCTAAACAGAGCGAATAGACTCCAGCTGTACAGGGCAAAAGAGAGGGTTTTAAAAAGACGTAAATGGCGTCGTATACGGGGAAGTATGCTTTTAATGCTCAGACGTATAAGCTGCCAGGTAAGGTTTTGACTGCTGGCCTTGCCCCCTTTTTTCTCATAAAGATCACGGCTGGCGGCACGGCGTATTTTTCCGCTGGAGGTCTTTAAGACGGCCCCCTTCTGTGCCAAAACGATCTCATCAGGCGGTCCTCCGATAAGGTCCGTCGCCAGAGTGTTGATAGCGCTGTGTAATTTCTCTCTGAACTTGCCATCTTGAATTTTTGTTTCAGCCAAAACAACAAGGCGCTCTGTTGCCGTTTTCTTGTTAACCGTTCCAAACACGGCAACACACCCTTTGCGTATTCCTTCGATACCGCCTATGGCTTTTTCAAGTTCGTCAGGATAGATATTCTGGCCGGCACGGATAATGATATCTTTGACCCTGCCCGTAAGATAGAGCTCACCATCGGATATGTAGGCCCTGTCACCTGTATTTAGCCAGTTTTTATCAAAAAGTTCTTCGTTTTTTTTGCTGTTACGATAGTAGCCGCTGGTAGAGGAGGGACCGCAAAACTGCAGCTCTCCCTCATGCCGTTCTGGAAGTTCGTGTCCTGTTTGATCAATGACGCGGATCTGGTGCCCCAAAAGCGGCAGACCGCTGGAGACGAAGTGCAGAGCATACTTCTCTTCGGCTGCAGCCGGTTTGGCCTCCTTGTTTTTCATAAAGGTATCACGTTCGATGCTGTCTATTAAGGGCCCTCTTTGCATAGGCGGAAAGGCCAGTCCTACGGATGATTCCGCCAGTCCGTAAACAGGCGTCATCGCCTTGGAATCAAAACCGTAAGCCTTAAACCGTTCGCTGAAGTTTTTAATGGTAAGGGGACTGACTGCTTCGGCGCCGTTGAATGCTGCTCTCCATGACCTGAGGTCCAGGCCTTTCAGGTCAACGTTTTTAAGACGGTGCAGGCAGTATTCATAACCGAAGTTCGGAGATGCAGAAAGCGTGCCGCCGTATTTGTGAATAGCCCAAAGCCAGCGTTGGGGTTTGGAAAGGAAACTCAACGGAGTCATGACGACAAAAAGTGAAGCGTAATAGAGACTTCCAAACCATGCACCGATAAGT
>CAXGZT010000162.1:0-5590 GCA_964014335.1 uncultured Campylobacterales bacterium
ATCAATGTGGGTCTCGTGGGCTCGGAGATGTGTATAAGAGACAGGTTTTAAGATCGAAAGACCGAACAGCATACCCCACATCGGCGGAAGATGCATGACCTGTTTTGAGATAACGGCTGTAGCGATAGTAAAGACACCTAAGGCGACAATTACCTTACCGCCTTTTAATATCTCGATACTTTCGGCTTTTTCCTCATCTTCTTGACCCGGATGCCCTTCCGGTACATAACGGCTCAGCAAATATGCGGTAACAAGCCAGCCAACGACTGCAGCAGGGAAAAGATATAAGAAATCAACAAAGTGACCTTTATTTGCTGTCCATGCCATCAGGGTTGTGATATCTCCAAAAGGACTCCATGCACCACCCGCATTTGCAGCTACGACGATATTAATAGCCCCGGGAACCAAGAAAGCTTTGTTCGTCTTATCAATCGTGATCAATACCGTTGAGAGGATAAGTGCCGTTGTCAGGTTGTCCGCTACCGGCGAGATAAAGAAAGCAAGGACGCCAGTCACCCAAAAAAGGCCTTTAAAACTGTATCCTTTTGCGATCAACTTCTCTTTCAGTGCATTAAACACACCTCTGTCTATCAAAGCCTCGATAAAGGTCATTGCGACATAGAGGAAAAAGAAAATCTCTGCGATCTCCAAGATCAGATGTGCGATCTCCGTCTCAAAAGGCTTCATATTTATCCCGTTATAGGCATAGAACCCTCCGATGATCATAAACATCAGCGTACCGATAAACAGGGCTGGTTTGGCCTTGTTTATATGATACTTCTCTTCCGCGGCTATAAAGTAATAACCGACAACAAATATTGCTAACAGCAACCACCCGATAGGCTCTGTTGCCATATCTAAAGTCTCTTCGACCACTCTTGTCATTCTTCACTCTCCTTAATATAATGTACCCCTACCGAGGTCTTACGTTTCAACGCTGAAACTACTATCTCTTTGGCGGTCAACAGACGAAGCTTTAAAAACCGGCCTATCTGTTTATGCAGAGTACCTTCAATAAAAGCCAAGGCCTCTTGAAGTCCCTTTTCAGTTCGTACTATACCAACATCGTCCCACATTATACGACGAAGTTGGTCTTTGTAAAGGGCATCATCTTTACAACGTAAAGAATCTACACTGATAGGAAACGCTTTTGGCACATAAGTAACACTTTTTTCCTGAATCTTTGTTGCGGCACGTGCAGCAAAGACCAAACCTTCCAAAAGTGAGTTGCTCGCCAGTCGATTCGCTCCGTGTACCCTTGTTGAAGCCACTTCACCTATCGCATATAGGTTTTCTACAGACTCAATCTCACCGTCCAGGTTCGTTTTAATCCCCCCTATGGCGTAATGGAAGGCGGGTGAGATCGGTACACGTTCTTTGGGCAGATTAAAACCCAAGTCCTTAAGGTTCGAAGCAATATTCGGAAAACGTTCATTGAAATACTCAACCTCGAAGTTTTCAAATGAAAGATAGACCTCCTGTCCGCTTTTCTGCTTGTAATCAAAGATCGCGCGGCAGACAATATCGCGTGGCGCAAGTTCGGCACGCTCATCATAATCTTTCATAAACGCATAGCCTTTTTCATCCACCAACTGAGCGCCCTCACCGCGCAAAGCTTCTGTCAGAAGCTGCTTTTGGGCGGCATTAGAACTCACATACACGGTAGGGTGAAACTGTAACATTTCCATGCGTTCAAGTTCTATACCCTTCTCTAAACATATCCCCTGCAGATCACCGCTGATCGTATAGGCATTCGTATGATATGCAAAGAGCGAACCGACACCACCTGAGGCAATAATGACGTTTTCTGCAAAAATATGTTTTTGTTCGTCCCTATAGTTTATACAGACACCATAACATTTACCTTCATCGATCAGCAGGTCTGTCACCTGCGCTCCCTCTAACATGGGATGAGGGTTTTGCTCCAGTAAGAAGTGATGCAGGTAACGTCCCGTTGCATCACCGCCTGCGTGCAGAATTCGGCTAGCCGAGTGCGCGGCTTCTTTCGTATAAAGAAGTTCACCCCGGGCATTCGTATCAAACTTAAACCCCCTCCCTATCAGATCGCCGACAACATCGCGACTGTGCTCACTTAAAACACGTACGGCATCCTCATCACACAGGCCGGCACCGGCATCCATTGTGTCTCGTATATGCAAGAGTGCGTCCGCATCATCTACGGCAGTAACCACACCGCCCTGCGCATAAAATGTATTACACGCCCAAGGACGATCTTTATTAATAATAAGCACTTTTTTATCTTCAGGAAGTTTTATCGCGGCATATAGACCTGCGACCCCTGCTCCAATAATTACAACATCATAAACCACGTTTAATCGACCTTTTCTTCTGGATAATAGGGAGAAGCCTTATAGCCACATCCATGTATACTTAACATCAAAACTGTTATAATAGTGATATGAAAAATTCTAAACAACTTGTTTCTCACCTTCGCTCGCAATCGGCTTTTGCGCCATTAAGCAATCTTCCTTGCATCAATGCGGTAAAAGAGCTCTTACCGCTTCGGCTGCATAGATTTATTTTATTCGGATACATTCGACATAATATCCTGTTTTTTGCGCTAAATCACCCCGGCGCAAAACAAGAATTCGATAATATTATAAATTCTATAAAAACACCTTTAAAAAAGATACCCCCACAATCATGCAAAAATTTTGAACTGTATGATGTCCGTGCCTTTGTGTCCCATAAAAAATCTCTAAAGTTCACACCAAAAAAACCTGAAAAACTCCTTTACGATGAGCGCTCAAAGGCTCAGTTCGAAAACCGTGTTGAAGACAAAAAGCTCCATCAGGTTGTCGAAGAGATACGGGATATCATTAAAAACTCATGAAAAAACTCAATCCGGCACTATTAAAACAGATCCAACACCTTCCCCGCTCCGCCGGCGTGTACCACTATTTTGATGAAAATGACAAACTTCTGTATGTTGGAAAAGCCAAAGACCTTAAGTCACGTGTGAAAAGCTATTTCCGTTTTTCACCGCATTTTACACCGAATCCGCAACTCAGTGCACGTATATTAAAAATGTTAAATGAGATCCATAGGATGCATTATATCCTTGTCGATAATGAACATGACGCTCTCATCCTCGAAAACTCCCTTATCAAACAGCTCCGTCCAAAATATAATATCCTGCTGCGTGACGATAAGACCTACCCCTATATCTATATAGACAAGAGCGAAGCCTTTCCTCGCTTTGAAATAACAAGAAAAATTCTGCCCGCTAAAGAGATTCAATATTTCGGACCTTTCTCCACGGGTGCCCGCGACATCATAAACGCCCTGTACGAGCTTTTGCCCTTGGTGCAAAGCAAAAGCTGTCTAAGCAAGGGAAAAGCCTGTCTCTATTATCAAATCAAAAAATGTTTAGCCCCTTGTGAGGGGAAGATAACTTCGCAGGAGTATAGCGCCTATGTACGTGCGGGGATCGACTATATCAACAATACTAAAAAGCTCTGCGATGACTTAGAGGCAAGGATGCATGAACTCGCCGGAGAACTACGTTTTGAAGAGGCCGGTCTTCTGCGCGACAGCATTGAAAAAATACGTAGAAGCAGCACTATCTCTCAAATAGATATCGCCAGCAATGAAGACATTGACCTTTTTGCCGTTGATTCGGATGAGAAAAGGGCTATTGTCCTGCGTCTGTTTATGCGTCAAGGCAAGATTGTATCAAGTTCCCATAATTTTATCTACCTTAATCACGGGTTGGACAAGGATGAGATTTACAAACGTGCAATTTTGGAATTTTATCAGTTTTCGCCTTTGACCTCGAAGCAGATTGTCGTTGCTGACAAGTTTGAGGATATGGACGACGTTCAAGCCTATCTGAAGCAGAGCTTCTCAAAGAGTGTAGAGATCCACTCTCCTCAGCGAGGATCAAAACTAAAGTTGCGTAATTTAGCCTTGAAAAATACCCAGGAACTCCTAAAAAACTACTCACATGATTCAAGTCCCTTATATGATGATCTTGAAGAAAAACTTCAGGAACTTTGCCGTTTGGGCACTCTTCCCCAGCGTATAGAGATTTTTGACAACTCGCACCTTCAGGGCTCTGCTCCGGTCGGGGCCATGGTATGTTTTGAAGAGGGGAAGTTCAATAAAAGCGGATATAGACAGTACCATCTTGAAAGCATCGATGAGTATGCCCAGATGAAAGAGACTTTGACACGCCGCATACTCGGTTTTGATCAAAATCCCGCTCCGGACCTGTGGATACTGGATGGAGGCAGGACTCTGCTTGCGCTTGCAGAAGAACTCTTACACTCCAACGGCGTCAATTTAGACGTGATTGCCATCTCCAAGGAAAAGATCGATGCAAAAGCACATCGGGCAAAGGGAAAGGCCAAAGATATTATTCATACCTCAGAGCAAAGCTTTTCACTGAGTACAAGCGACAAACGCCTTCAATGGGTGCAACGTCTTCGAGACGAGGCCCACCGATATGCTATCGCCTTTCATAAAAAGACCAAGCTTAAACAAGACCAGGATTCAAAGCTTTTACAGGCTAAAGGCATCGGTCCCGCCAAGCTAAAAAAGCTTCTGAACCACTTTACATCATTTGAAGCCCTGCGAAAAGCAAGCGAAGAAGAGATCAGCGCCATTGTGGGAAAAAATGATGCATTGTCGATTAAGAAATTATACAAATAAGTTATATTTTGCGTAGAATATGATATATTATTCAATCGGCTATGCTTAAATATAGAAATTAGCCACATAAGATAGTTATTATTTAAAGGTTTTATATGGCGCAAGCAGAAGCATTGGATGAAGAGTTCTTATTTCAAGGACGTGTAATCATCAGCGAAACGGACCTCAAGGGTATTATCACCTATGCTAATCGAAAGTTTTGTGAAATCTCCGGCTACTCAAGAGACGAATTGATTGGAAAGCCCCATAATCTTATACGCCATCCGGACATGCCTAAAGAAGCTTTTGAGAAGGTCTGGAGTACGATTCAAAGCGGGCAGATTTGGCATGGCCTAGTTAAAAACCTGCGTAAAGACGGAAAATTTTACTGGGTCGAGACAGAAATACTTCCCTCAAAAGATGCAGATGGAAAAGTGATCGGTTATGTCGCTGCACGAAAGCCTGCCTCCCGCAAAGATATAGAAGAAACAGCTGAAATGTATCGTAAAATGAAAGAAAAAGAACTCTAAAAGGGGAAACATTGTTATTATATAATCAAAGAAAAGAATTTATTGGTATTGATGAAGATGATTTAAATAGCTTAGATTTCCACAATATTAGTGAACTGCAGGCTGAGTCACATGACTTTGCTGATCTTTTTGTCAAAAAACCGGGTTTCATCCATAATTTTAAAAACTTTTCATGGATCGATTTCATCTTGCACAGTGAAGCAGATGAGTCCAAGGCGATTATCCACGCTAAGGGTAGAAACTACTCCTGTGCCTTGCATGTCACCCCCTTCCATTTTGCCTCGGATGAGAGTGGATATTCCATTATCATCAAAAATCTTCGTGCCCTCAAAGGTGCCGAAGATGCACAAGCGACTAAAGACATTGACTCAGCAGGCGGAATCCAATCCTCTCCGGCTCCGCAGAGC
>CAXGZT010000163.1:0-5538 GCA_964014335.1 uncultured Campylobacterales bacterium
TTGACAATACAAAGCGTCTGCAGAAATATATATGCAATCTTTATTGCCATAAAGGAACCGGGTCCTCGTGTATACACAATATTCTTTATCTTGTACGAAGCCATAATATCTTTAAAAAGCCCGGGAAGTGCTTCCGATGTCTGTTCATCTGATGCAAGATGTTCAATCAGTTCTCCCTCTTGATACAAACCGATCAAAAGAGGAGAACTTAGCTCAATTACTACAATATCGACCTCAGGCATATGCGTGTGCTAATTCCTTCGCTTCGACACCGGAAAGCTCCACGATCTCATAGTTTTCCGGCTCTTTTAAAAGTGCCAAAGTCAACTTGTGGTTAAGATCATGACTTCCGGCAAAAGCTTCGTAATTGCCGATAAAGTTTACGCCCAAAAGAGACATATCTCCGATAGCGTCTAATATCTTATGGCGTACAAACTCATCCGGAAAACGCAAACCTTCTGTGTTCAAGACCTTCTTGTCATCTAGTACGACAGCATTCTCAAGGCTTCCACCAAGTGCAAGACCTTTTGAACGAAGGTATTGAACCTCATGTAAAAAACCGAAAGTACGTGCTTTTGAGATCTTCTCTTTATACTCTGCCTTGGTAAAGTTAAGCGTAAAACTCTGTTTATCTATCACAGGATGGTTGAATTTAATCGTAAAATCATAGTTTAGATCATTCGACGGAGAGAGTTTGACATATTTGTCACCCTCTTTGACAAGAATCTCTTTTTTAATTCGCATAATCTTTTTCGGCGCGTCCAAGGTGAGGAGTCCTGCTTCATCCAAAAGCATACAAAAACTTGCCGAACTGCCATCCATTACAGGGACTTCATCCGCGTCCACAATCACACGAAGGTTATCGATTCCGTAAGCATAGACTGCTGAAAGCATATGCTCAATCGTAGAGATGAAATACCCCTCTTTGCCTATAACCGTAGCCATCCTTGTATCCACTACGTTCTCCGGTTTTAAGGGGATACTCACATTCACATCCGAACGATAGAACTCAATCCCCCTATCCGCTTCCAAAGGTTCCAGGCGTAAACGAACAGGAACGCCCTTGTGTAATCCAATACCGACTAAATCGACAGGTTTTGATATAGTTGTTTGTTTCATAATTAACTATCCTAAAATATCTTTCATCACAATCCCATCTTTATATTGTATAAGTTTTAATTGACCGTCAAATTGTGATTTATCCAGCTCTTCACCATGGAAAATGACATGTCCTTTTCCAATCTCTTTGAGTACCAGATACTCTCCATCACTGCGTACTAAACCGTCTATTATACCAAAAATCTGAATTGAGCGTGAAGACTCGATAACTGCGCCGCTATTAATACGTCCGAAAAAGACGAGACTCTCTTGCGAATCTATAGCTTCTCCCGAACGGATCGGACGGTAATATATGCTTTCTTGACTTGATGCGGTATCTTCTTCACTACCCGTATCTTTAGCAGACATGCTTGATGGAGGTTCTTCCAAGAGAGCCTTTGTCCGCTTTTTTCGCGTTAACAGAGTCCTCTCATTGGCATTAACATAGGCTGCATTTTTTTCATCCAGAAAGCTTTGTATCTCGCCATTCACCTCTCCTGTTAATATCAAGAGGTGGCCCTGCATCAGCGGTGCATTTTTCAGATAATACTCTTTGAATGCCTCGCCATCGTCGATATCAAATTCAAAGCCCTTTAGCGTCTGCTGTTTAACCTTCATGACCTGCCGATCAATTTCTTCGCGTTTTTCATCACTTCTGTAATGTTCAGACGAATCCAATCTCTATCCATCCACTCTTCAGGACGGACTTCTACTCCCTGTACCAAGACACCAAAATGAAGATGATCTCCCATCGCATAACCGCTTTTACCCGTATTGGCAATCTGGTCATTTGGTTTGACGGCCTCGCCCGCGGCAACTTTTAGACTTGAACAGTGTCCATAGATCGTATACAGTCCCATACCGTGATGAATGATCGGCAGATTTCCGTAAATACCGTTTTCTTCGGCGAAGACAGTCATACCATGGTTTTGTGTTTTGATCTCACCCATCTGGACACTGGCAAGATCCAGACCCAAGTGGTAGGATTCGCTCACCTTCTCTTTTTTATAATAATACAGACGGTGATCGCCAAAGCTTGCCACCTTTTGCGCATTTTTCAAAGGATAGAAAGGCTTGATCGAAAAACTGTCGACCATCTTGTCTGATACCCTGGAAGTAATCTCATGAATGGTTTTTTCGTTGCTTGCGCGTACATCTTCATTAATGATCTTAAACTGCTCAAGAGGATCTTCAACTCCCTGAGTTTCAGGGTAGTCGTAAGCCAACTCTGCGATCTTCCCTTTTAAGAAACGATCAGAGAGTTTGATCTTTGAGACACGGTAGCTCTTGGGTTTATGATAATAAGGGATATGCAGACGTACTTTGTTTCCGGCCTTGTCCCTGGCGATAATACGTGCATCGAATTTTGTCTCGACAACGGGCCATGCCACCAAGGCAGCATAGTATCCCTCTTTGTAAAAAGGCTGTACCTTAAAACGTCTGTTTTTATTGACCTCGATATACAGATCTTCCAGGTTTTCGTCTTGAGCCTTGAAGATGGCCAAGGCCGAACCGCCCTTGTAAATACCGTATGAGTTAGTAAGAAGAGAGACCAGAGGCTTCTTTTTGTCCACGACAAAACTTTTCTGCACGCTTACAGAGTTCCCGGAGAAAAAGTCCCATTGGCTTGAGTCGACGGCAGTGACGATTATCTTGATCTCTTTATCTTTTATCCCGTAGCTCATCTTAGGATACTCGATTTTAAGATCAAGCATTTTTTCGGGTTTAAGCAGTGCCTCTTGACGCAAGAGCTTTTCACCTTCGGAAGAGAGCATTTTCACTTCATAATACTTGATACCGCTCTCATCCTCGATCTTCACGTCGATCGGTTCTTTCAGGTTCCAGTATTGCGCATCTGTCACAGTTATGACAGGCGCCTCACGTTCAAACATCTCAGAGTTATAGAGATAAACCACACCGGCAATGATGCCACCAAAAATAATCAAAAACAGTATCGATGATGAGTTGCTCTTTCTTCTCAAAACTTTTCCTTTATTACGTTTATTAGTTTTTTTTCAATCCCCTGAAGAGAAGGACCCTCGCATATAAAGCCTGCTGAATGGATATGCCCACCTCCGCCAAACACTGAAGCGAGTTCATTCATATTGACCCCCTTTTTAGAGCGTAGCGAACCTTTGATACGTCCATCTTTAGTATATCGAAGCATCACAGCCACGTCCACACTGACAAGGTCCAGGCTCTCGTGAAGGGCCTCTTCACAATCCACCTCATATGCGCCCGTCTCCTCGAAAAAACTTCTCTCGACCAGTGTCGTGACGACTCTTCCGTCACAGTGCAATTGAGCAGATGAAAGCATTTTTGCTTTCATACGTACGGAGGCTAAAGATCTCTCTTTAAACAGCATTTTCGTACATAAAGCATTATCCGCTCCACATTTGAGCAGATCTGCTGCCATCAGAAAGGCCCGTTCGTCTGTTTTCTCGGTTGTAAAGTTCTGCGAGTCATCGGCCAAACCCGCATAAAGCGATGTGGCCATCTTAGCGTTTAACCGGATATCATTACTCTTAAAGAAGTCATACAGGACTTGTGAAGTGCTGATAGCACTTGTATCGATAATATTGATATCCCCGTACTCCTCATTCGAGACATGATGGTCAATATTCACCAAAGGGGCATCGACATCTACCCCCAGTCGCTTTAGGGCACCGCAGTCAAAACTCATCGCAAGATCATAATCCTTCGGCGGATTGGATTTCACCTTATCAAAAAACGGCAAAAACCTTAACGCAGGGTTTATCTCCGCCGTCTTGCAAAAGAGTGTCACCTTTTTATGCAGACGAAGGATATGCGTATACATAGCGACTGCCGAGCCCATTGAGTCCGCATCAGGGTTTACATGGGCGATGATAAGAGTGTGTTTAGCATTGTCTAACGCTTTGAGCAGTTCATGCACTGTAATCCCTTTTCAGTTCTCTAAAGACGCGTGATCCGTATCATTTCACAATATACATAAACTTTTCACCTTGTGAAACCGTCTCGGCTAGTTTTCGGAATTATACTTTAAGAAGGTTAATAGGTGGTTGAAGTCTACGTTTTGATACGTGTTTTGTATGAATATTTTTGCCCAAATTCTTTTTTCTGAAAGCTGTCTTATCCTTTCTCGAATAACTTTGATGCTTATACCAAGGCTATTTCAGCATAAGGTACACTTTTTACAGAACTCTTCTCTAAGAATTTTTCAAACGCTTCGGCAGGGAGAGGCCTGGATATTGCGTAGCCTTGGCAATAATCACAGGAACTGTTTTGCAAATAGTCCATATGCTCCCGCGTTTCTATTCCCTCCGCGATCACTTTTAGGTTGAACTGCTTACAGATATCCAAAATAGTATTGACCAAGATCTTATCATCATCATTGGTTAAAATGTTTTGAATAAAACTTTTATCAATTTTGATAATATCGAAAGGAAGGTTTTTCAAATAGGAGAGCGACGAGTAGCCCGTTCCGAAGTCATCCATAGAAAGAATAAAGCCAAGCTCTTTGAGCGCATTCATCTTCACAACGGCCTGCTCTATATCATTGATCACTACTGATTCGGTAAGCTCCAGTTCAAAGGCATCGAAATCGATCTCATAAGCGCCGACAATCTCTACCAAACGCTCTACAAAATCGCTCTGCATAAACTGTTTCGGACTGATATTTACCGCTATGCTCCCGATACCTACAGGCCCCTCAGCTTTTCTCCATTGGACAAACTGCCTACACGCCTCTTCAACGACCCAGTAGCCTATCGGTATTATCAGACCACTCTCTTCGGCGATAGGTATGAACTCATCCGGATAGATCATAGTACCATCTTTTTTGCAATACCGTAATAAGGCTTCAACGCATACGACCTCACCGTTTTCTGACGAGATGATAGGTTGATAATAGAGCTCAAGTTCATCATTATCGATTGCATTATGAAGATCATTTTCGAGCTGTAGACGCTTTTTAGCGGTACCTGCCATCTCCTCTTCGTAAAAACAGGTTCTGTTTCTGCCCTCCTCTTTTGCTTTGTACATAGCCAAATCGGCATGTTTTAAAATATCATTTTTGTCATTATGCCCTGCATCAATCAGGGTTACGCCAATACTTGCCGTGAGATGAAGAGTATGTTTCTCTACCTTGTAAACATTTTCCATCGTTTGATGAATTTTTTCTGCGATTTTCAATGTTGCGTTAACCGCCTGAAACTGTTCAGAACTCAATTCCGACAGCAAAAGAATAAACTCGTCTCCGCCCAAACGCGAAAAAGTATCTTCTTTGCGTATGACCTTCAGTATGCGTGAGCTGAACTCTTTAAGAATCCGGTCACCGATATGGTGACCCAGTGAATCATTGATGGTTTTAAAATGGTCCAGATCAATAAACATCAAAGCAGCGAAGTGCCGCTTTCGTTCAATATGGACGAGAACTTGATCCAGCCTGTCATGCTGGAG
>CAXGZT010000164.1:0-5500 GCA_964014335.1 uncultured Campylobacterales bacterium
TACACCGACACTTTCGTCGGCAGCGTCAGATGTGTATAAGAGACAGCCCTATTACGGCGACGAAGATAGGGATTAAGACCTTAGATGTAGGCCTTCCGACCTTTGCAATGCATTCGATACGTGAGAGTGCAGGGGAGAAGGATGCTTATATGCTCTATAAGGTTTTAAGGAACTACTTCTCTTAAAGGAAGTTACCCAATGATATTTGTATAAAGAGGGGTGCTATTTTTTGAGTGTCAATGTAAAACGTGCTCCGTCTTTAGTATTTTGCACACTGAGTTTTCCATCATGCTTTCTGGCAATCTGCGAACTCATATAGAGTCCTATTCCTGTACCCTCTTTATCACCCTTGGTCGTGACATTGGGGTGAAAAATATCCTTAATAATATCTTCAGGTATGCCTCCCGCATTATCTACGACCTGGATGGTTATATGATGCTCCGTCTCATTGTAACCGATGGCGATAATACGTTTTTTGATGTTTTTATCGTTGAAGGCATCTTTGGCATTGTTGATAAGGTTTAAAAGAAGATGTTTAAACTCGTTTTCGTATCCATTGATGAGGATGTCTTTCTGCTTTTTTTGCTGTATCTCTATGGTGTTTTTAATCAGTTCATCTTTTAAGAGTATCTTTACGGATTCTATACACCCCTGCAAAGAGAAGGACTTGCTCCTCTTGGTCGGACGGAAAAAACTTCTAAACTCGCTTAGGGTTGTGGTCATATGTTCAATTTGATGATGAATGATATCACTCATTTCGTTTGTCTCAACGGCTTTGGGTGAAAGCTCATCTTCATTGGAGTCGTTTCTTATCATATCCGCTGCCATAGAGATAGCGTTGAGAGGCTGTTTCCATTGGTGGGCAATAGCATCAACCATCTCACCCATGGATGCCAGCCTGGACTGCTCCTTTAGCAGCTTGTCTTTCTTTGTTACATTGGCCATCTCTTCTTCAACACGTTTTTCCAGGCGCTCCTTGTACTGATCCAGCTTCCAGTGGGCTTGTTCAAGCTCGGTCGTTTTGTGTTCTAAGTCTGAGGTTCTCTCCCGCACTTTTTCTTCCAGGGTAGAAGTGAGTTTGGAAAGTTTTTGGGTCTCACGTTTAAGGCGGGCACCGGTGAGCTTCATGCTAAAGACAAAATAACCGAGGATCATGGTGATTACAGTTTGGATCAAAATAAGTTGAAAGATCTCATACGTAGTGAGGTTCAGCACGGTTTGCTCTAGGCTCAGAGCGGCTAAGACAAGTGCAAGATAGGTCAATATCCAAAGCAGGGCTGTTTTAAAGGAACGAAGCAAGATAGCGGGTATGGGATAGATGACCAGGAACATGACCCCTTCGAGCTGGCTTGGTGTCTGTAAAAAGCCCACGGTAAAGAATATCAGAGAGAAAGAGAGCGTGATATCGATCAGCAGAGCCGTTGGAAGGCTTTCTCGTATAAGCAAAGTAGCGATAACAATACTAAAAGAAGAGAGGATAAGACCGACACTCGCATCCATCATGTTGTGAAGAAAAAAGTTTAAACTGCCTAAAACAACGCCCGCGAAAAAACTTGTGATAAGAAGTATGAGCAGGATCTTTGACTCATCTGTGTGCGCATCGGAAAAGAATGAGTAAATTTTTGTGACCACAAATGACCTTCATAAATTTGATATCGTATTTTATCAGAAAACCTAATTATATGGCTTAATCAGAGTATAAGAATTTGTTCTAATACAGAGGCAGGTAGAAATTTGGAAACCAAAAGATTTATGAGTAGTTGTTTTAATTGGATAATATCAAAAACGCGTTATACTTGCCAAAACAGTTCAGTCGAGAGAGAGTATGCCCGAAAATAATGAAGAGATCTTAGAACAGTTGCAAATGCTCATAGAGCAGACTTACAAGGTCGAAGAAGAGTACAAGACCCTTCGCAGCTCATATGACCATCTTCAGGACACTATTGAAAACCTTATTGAGTTCTTGCCAAACGCCTTGTGGGTACTTTTTGAAAACGGAGAGGTCTTCACCCAAAACTCCCATGCCAAAGAGAAGGCCCAGCTTTTGGAAGTGATGGACTTGAATAGAAGCGATTATGAGATCAACTTTGAAGAGTGCAGTTTTTTGATCAAGACAAGCCGTTATAAAGACAAGATCCTTATCTCTGCCACGGATATAACAGAGCAGAAACGAAAAGAAAACCTGGCGACTATGGGACAAATGGCAGCGCATCTTTCTCACGAGATAAGAAACCCTATAGGTTCTATCTCTTTGTTGACATCTACACTGATGAAACGGGTAAAACTTGAAAACAAGCCCATAGTCTTAGAGGTTCAAAAGTCTGTTTACCGTATTGAACGTATCATCAAAGCGACACTGATGTTTTCTAAAGGCGTTATAGCCGTTAAATCCCCTCTGATGTGGAAAGATATCTTAGATGATATAGAGCTTTCTATAGGGTATTACTCCTATAGCAAAGAGATACGTTTTGATCTCCCTCGGGAGTCGTTTGAAATCGAAGGCGATATCAACCTTCTCTCCATGCTCTTTTCCAACTTTGTCTTTAATGCCATAGACGCTATAGAAGAAGATGAGAAGGATGAGGGCGAAGTGCGCATCAGTTATGAGGATGAGGGGAAATATCATCGCTTCAGGGTATACGACTCAGGGGTAGCTATAGAAAACAGAAAGGCTCTTTTCGAAGCCTTTCAGAGTACAAAAGAGAAAGGCAACGGTTTGGGTCTGGTACTTTCTCAGCAGATCGCGCATGCCCATGGCGGAGAAGTCTCGCTTCTTGAGGGGGATGAGAAGTGTTTTGAGATTAGACTTCAAAAATAGCTGTCCCTGATAAGAATAGGTCAGATTCCGTAAATAATCACCTTGTTTTTTCCGCTGTTCTTCGCCTCATAGAGAGCAAGGTCTGCGTTGTGGATCAGATCATCAGCATTTTCTTCATCGCTGTATTGTACGACGCCGAGACTGCAGGTCACATTTTTTGCTTCTTTGAAATTAAATTCAGACACGGCCATTCTTATTTTTTCGGCCAAGAGTACGCTGCTTTCCAGCGAAGTCTGAGGTGCGATCAAAATAAACTCTTCACCACCCCATCTTCCAAAATAGTCTGAATCACGTATAGTGGATAAGACAAGTTTTGACAGGTCTTTCAAGAGCCTGTCGCCGCTATTATGTCCATAAGTGTCATTGATTATTTTGAAGTCGTCAATGTCCAGCATGATGAGGGAAAGGGGCTGCTCATAACGCTTTGCCCTATTGAGTTCTTTTCGGATGATAGTATCCGTGTATTTTCTATTATGCAGTTTAGTCAGATGATCTGTGTTTGCCAGCTTTGAGAGGGTACGGTTTTTAATCTCCATCCTGTTTTGAAAACTGTGCAGGGTAAGGGCAAAGTTGTTAAATATCTTTTGTAAGAGGTAAAAAGAGAGCAGAACAAGAAGAAGGGATAGGCCTATGGTCGTATTTCGAATCAGGGCTATCTGGTCGGTATAGTAGTTTAGGTTTTGAATAAAGAGTATTTTTCCTATATTTTCATCTGCAACGCTGCTTAAGTCGGTGATGGGAAACACCAGGTCGGTTCGGCCATTAGCGCTTAACAAGGCATATTCTTTGGAGATGATGGAAGGTTTTAACTCCTCTAATATCTGTGAGGAGTTTGGCAAGATGATATAGTATTTTTCAGAAAAAGGCTGATAGTTCAGCTTTTTGTTGTTCTCATATATGATATCGAAGATTTTTTTATGCAGAAGCAAAACAGTCGTGAACCCGTAATCCTTATTGAAAAAATTGAAAATATAGTTGATATGTATTCCAAACTCAAAGGCACCGAGATGCTTTCCCTCTCTGTTTATGACCGGCAGGGCGACCCGATAGTTTATCCCATATCGGCCCACTTCCATGCCGGTCTGCTTACTCTTTAGCCTGTTTGTATTATTGATCATATGCCGTATAGAGCTAAGATCGTCGCCATATTTTTGAGGCTTATGAAGGCGTAAAAAGCTTCTTGTCTCTTTGGTGTGAAAATGCATTATCTGAAGATAGGGGTTCTCTTCGGTCAACTTCTCGTAAATGGGTGCTGTCAGTTTTAAAAGAGTTTCTCTGTCCCTGCTTTCAAAGGCATCAAGGATCTGTTCATTAATCAAAATGTTATTTGCGATGGACTCATAATGGTCGGTGATATACCTGAAGGTATTGGTATAGATCTTAGCTGCCACCTTCTGCTCGTTTTTTACGAGAGTTTTTAGAACGAACTTATGTTGGATATATCCCATATAGAGAAAAAAGATTGTTATAAAACCGATAAGAGCTAAAAGCATGAACATCGTACGTTTAGAAGAGTAGTCTATGGTCAAGTGCAACACTCCTTACTGTTCTTTGTCTCATATTATGACATAGAAAGAGCTCTGTAACAAAGAGAACTTTTGATAAAGAGGGTGACAAAGGGCTCAGACTGTAAACTCTACGGCTATATGAATAGCGCAGTTTCTACCCTAAAGAGGCGACCTTGTGCCTACTCTATCGTGCTCACTGCGGCGAAAGCAAGTGATTTAGTTCCTGATGATGTCAAAGTCCTTGGGAACATTCGGGATGAAAAACTCATCGTCTATAGGACGGTTCTGTTTCTGCTTTGAGAAGATGATCACGATCTTGTTCTCCAGCTGATCCGTATAGGAGAGAGACTCTATTATGTTCTTCTGCTCTTTTAAAATAAACTCTATGTTCTTGTAATTAGCCCTGTAATGGGTGTTGTCTACCGATTCGGCAGAAGCAAGAACCCCAAAAAAGTCTATCTCTCCGTTTAATCTTTTGATAATAGCCTGTTCAAGCTCAGGTTCTATGATGACTGCCCGTTTTTTAGTGAGATAGATCTTTTTGTTGATGGGTTCGGTGTAATGCCATAAGACCAAGTCGGGACGTTTTGAATGCATCTTTCCTTTGTACGTCAGGGTCTTGTTAGTCTCGTCTGTGATACTCTGTACGAATTCGGCTTCAAAGCTCTGAATATTTTCACCAAAGGCAAACGCAGAGCTTATTAAAAATGTTAAAACAGTGAATATTTTCATATCTTTCCTTTACAGCTGTAAGTCTACCGTCTTTGGGCTTTAAGCTGTGTAATAAAAGTTGCGAATAGGTGACATTTTTTTTGATAAAGCCGTTTTATATATTTAAGATGATAGAATCGGAAAATTTTAAAATCTTTTTAGAAAAACTAAATGACTCATTGGAGATTTTACTGACAAAATCTTAAGAGATCTGTCATGTTTTAATTAAAGATTTCACACATAAAACTAAAGTAGGTATAGATGATTCAACAGATGCTAGGAAAAGTGTTTGGAACGAAAAACGATCGCGAACTTAAAAAATACGCAAGACGTGTCAAAAAGATCAATGATTTAGAAACACAGTTTGAAGCACTTAGCGATGATGAGTTAAAAGACGCCTTTGATGCACTCAAGGTGTCGGTCTTAAGTCTGTCTCTTATACACATCCCGAGCCCACGAGACC
>CAXGZT010000165.1:0-5453 GCA_964014335.1 uncultured Campylobacterales bacterium
CATAGTTGATCGTGTTCCTGCCCCTGTTGGTAACCCTGATGCAACAACAAAAGCAATTATCTACGACTCTTGGTTTGACCCCTATTTAGGTGCCTTGGCACTGGTGCGTGTTTTTGACGGAAGTATCAAAAAAGGTCAAACGGTTAAGTTGATGTCCAACAATGAACAGCATCAAGTACTTGATCTGATGTATCCGCATCCACTGAAGCGTCATAATACAAAAGAGATTCTTTCCGGTGAAATCGGCATTGTTGTACTTGGTCTCAAAGAGATCGGTATTATCAATGTCGGTGATACGATCACTGATGCTGCCAATCCTGCATCGGAACCTGTGGGTGAATATGAACCTGCCAAGCCTTTTGTCTTCGCCGGACTTTATCCAATTGATACAGATAAGTTTGAGGATCTACGTGATGCCCTTGACAAGCTTAAACTAAATGACTCTTCCCTCTCTTACGAACCTGAAACCTCGGTTGCACTCGGTTTCGGCTTTCGTGTCGGTTTCCTTGGTATGCTTCATATGGAGGTTATTAAAGAGAGACTTGAACGTGAATTCGATCTTGACCTGATCGCAACAGCACCTTCGGTTATCTATCATGTATATCTTAATGATGGTGAGATGGTCGAAGTTCAAAATCCGTCTGAACTTCCAGAAGTCAATCATACCGAGCGCATAGAAGAGCCTTACGTGCGTGCAACGGTTATCACACCTTCTGAGTACCTTGGGAACGTGATGAACCTTTTGGTTTCAAAACGTGGTATACAAGAGAAAATGGATTACCTAAATGAGAACAGGGTACTACTAGAGTATTCTGTGCCGATGAACGAGATTGTTGTCGGGTTTTATGACACCCTGAAGTCCATTTCAAAAGGGTACGCGAGTTTTGATTATGAGCCTACCGAGTTTAAGCAGGGTGATCTTGTCAAACTTGACGTACGCGTTGCAGGAGATATTGTTGATGCGCTTTCTGTCATCGTCCCACGTTCTTCCGCAGATGCACGGGGACGTGAACTGGTTAAAAATATGAAAGAGATCGTACCCAGACAGCTTTTTGAGGTTGCTATTCAGGCCTCCCTGGGCTCTCGTATTATTGCACGTGAAACAGTCAAGTCTATGGGCAAGAATGTTACCGCGAAATGCTACGGCGGGGATATTACCCGTAAGCGTAAACTTCTGGAAAAACAGAAAAAAGGTAAAAAACGTATGAAGGCCATCGGCAAGGTACAGCTTCCCCAGGAGGCCTTTATGTCCGTACTGAAAATGGATTAAAATGCGCTGCATGGTATGCGAGAGTCTTAGCCTCAAGCATATCTGCAAGAGCTGTCAAAACGAACTTCTATCCCCCTCTTTGTATAAACGCAAGATCCTAGGAAAGATACCTGTCTACTCTTTTTATAAATACCAAGATATAGAATCACTGCTTTTGAGCAAACATACCGACCTTGGACATTATATCTATACAATTTTGGCGCAAAACAGTTTCGCTTCTTTTGCCGAGAATTTTGAGTATGAAGAGAGTGTCTGCTCTTTAAGTATAGATGACCATGTTAAAAACGGCTACTCTCATACGGCCATATTGAACAAGAGCTTAAAAAGCAGATGGATACTGCCCCGCTATGCTAAACTAAGGGCTGAAAACAGAATATCGTACTCAGGTAAAAGTTATAAATTCAGACTTTTAAATCCGAGGGAGTTTAAGGTAAAAGCTTTTAAAGAAGATGATGTTATCTTGGTAGATGACATCATAACAACAGGTCTAACACTTTCACAGGCTGTTCAAGCCTTAGAGTCTCAAGGAAAAAACGTAATCTTCTGTTTAACGCTGGCGGACGCTGATAAATAGACCGATTTGCTAAGAAATACAGATTAAAAAGTAAAGGGCTATTATAAGGTCTGAAATCGTTAAATTGAACATTCAAGTATAAAAAAGCAAGTAACCCTAGACTTCCTTTATTACAGATTGGTTACTTTGTAGTTAAATGATTTTAGTAGGGCCACTTACGGCTTTACTCAAGCCTGTTACCTATGGAGACGGTTAGAAAATAAAGGTTGAAAAATAATTCATAGTGCCGATATTATGGTTTGTTTAAAGATAAGATATGTTATTTTGGCTTAGACATAATCTATATAATTCTGGGATAATATTTGGGCTCATATTTCAATTCGAATACAGTGATCGGTCTTGTTGATAAACACACGGGTAAAGTGAAGGTTGAAGATAAGATAAACATTATTTTAACGCCTTCATTTTACTGGGTAAAACGTGCTTACCTAGAGGTACGATTCGCCTATTCGGCACTTAAGTATGCCCCATCGATTTTTGAAGGTATGCTACCTGAAGGGGACTACTCCTATTATGTGGTCAAAACAAAAAAAGAGTATATCTTTTTTGCTTATGACCCTGATGAGATCATCTCGAGTTTAAATGAGAAGGGTATATTAGCCACTCAAATCAATGGTATATACTTTGCTCAAAACGAGATGAGCAATATTTCAGCTCCTGTAGAATGTAATGAAATGGATGCTCTTGTCTTGCATAAAGATACAATTATACAGGTGAAAAAATACCTTATAGATGAGACAAACCTTAGGCATGACCTGGATGAAATCAGGCATCTTTCAAAACATAAGATAACCCTACACAAAAGCAGTATAAGACACTCCGTAAAGGAACTTGCACCGCTAATGTCTGTTTTGGCTGCACTTATTGTCTTATATACTGCGCAGCTCTTTTTCAGCTACTCACAACAGGATGAGATCAAGGCACTGCCCTCTGTTTTTGAAGAGTATAAGCTGCCTTCGACCTTTGTACAGAACAGCTCGATAGAGAAGAAGCTACGTAAAAATTTCAAGGAACAGAAATCATTTCGAAATCTCATCTTTGCTATTTTAGAACTTCCTTTATCACAGCAACAGCGTATTGAACACTTGAGCTATGAAAAAGAGTTGTTTCAGATTGTCTTTAAGATGGAAGACTACGCAAAATTAAAGGATCTGAAACTGCAACTGGAAAAATCAGTAGGTGAACTGGATAAGATCGAGATCGACAAAAATATAATGAGGGTAAAAATAAAATGATACGGAGTATTCATCCCTTATACCTTGTCGGTTTTATGCTGATCCTGCTGTTTGCCTTGATCTGGCAAAACAACACAATAAAAAAAGAGATTGCTTACGAGCAGACAGAACGCGCGCATGCCAGGGAGATGGCAAAACGTATCGTTGAACTCAAAAAAGTGATGAAGGAGCCTAACAAAAGGCAACTGGATAGTTTTTTCAAGAGCACACTTTTTTCCGGTGCCGAATTGTCATATCGTGTCAAAGACGGGCGCTATATCATCACTGCACGCATGATGGATGCCCGTCAACTTCAAGTTTTTTTGAATCGTATTTTGAATATGAGCGTCAAAATCATGCAGTTAAAGGTTGAGACGAAAGATGACAAGCATACCAGTATCCATATGGAGATAAGCTTATGAGAAAAGTCGCAAAACTGTTAGCTTATTTTATTGTCATGGCCGCCTTGCTTATCTTTTTTATGCCAAAGGTGAATCTCTATTATGCGCTAGAGAGATTGATGAAAGAGCGCAATATTTATATCTCTGATGAACAGGTGTATGATCAGGGGTTTTCTTTGGAACTAGAGAAGTCCAATGTGCTTTTTGATAAGCTGAGTCTGGCAGAAATCGACACGATCAAGCTTTCTCCCTGGCTTTTTTATAATGCGCTCAGCCTAGATAACATCCATGTCAATGAGGGCTTTGAAGATTTTTTACCTCAAAAGATCAGCAGAGTAAGCATAGAACACTTCATTTATAACCCTACTCATATCAGTCTTAGAGGGGATAGTGAAGACAGCTTTTTTTATGGAGATGTGGATCTGATTGAGAGAGTCATTACTATTCATCTGCGCCTTGGAGATAAGAGCGAAAAAAAATACCGCTTGGTTTTACAGAAACTGATCAAAGAAGAGGGGGGCTATCTTTATGAGTATAAGTTTTAATCGCAGTTTACTCCTTCGATATATTGTACAGTTACTGATCATGGCGTTTATAGCCAAGCTGCTTGCAATGCTTCTGCTGTTTTTTCTGCCTGAAGAGGGGGTGGAAAGCAGCCTTAAAACAGAGTTTGTGATGCCTTATATGCGTTATAGCATTGATGATTTTAGGTTGAAAGCGTCTGAAAACAAGATCATTGACCAGGCAAATGCCTTGTCCATCGATTCTATTATTTTAAAAGCAATCTATCTGATGGGAGAAGAGAGTTTTATTGTTGTCGCTCCTAAAAAAAGTATCCTCAAAAGCAAGACGATCTCTATAGGAGAGCTTTTCGAGGGATACTCGCTGAAAAAAGTTTATACAGAGTATGTGGTTTTCGAAAGAAATTATAAACAGTACAGGCTCTATATCTCCAAACCGAAGACCGCTTCGCGTTGGAAAAGCATGGACAAGGCTTCTGCGTTTGAAGAGGTCCGCCGTATCCCTTCGTATGAAGTCAAAAAAGCCATAGAGAACCCTACGGATATCTGGAAAAACATTGGTCTGGACGAGCACTTTTCTCAGGGTAAACAAGATGGGTTCAAGGTGAGTTTTGTGCGAAAGGGAACAGTCTTTGAAAGCCTGGGGCTTAGGGTAGGGGATGTGATTCAGTCTATCAATAATAAAGAGCTCAAAAACAATGCCCAGGCCTTTAGTGCTTATCAAGAACTTAAAGACGCAAAAGCCCTGAAATTGACGATTATACGAGGGAAAACAACAATGGAGTTAGAATATGAAATTTTTTAGAGAAAGGTCTGTCCTGCAGACCGTCACGGCTTGTTTTAAAATATGTTTAATTTTACTGATGCTGGGCGGTAGCGTTTACGGCAAGACAAGTGACGAAGAGGTCTCGATCAATTTTAAGGACCTGAGTGTCAATGAATTTGTTGACCTGATGAGTAAAATATTGAAGAAAAACATTCTTTTGACGCAACCTCTCGCAGGCAAAGTGGAGTTCTATTCGGCTGCACCGGTTAAAAAGGCAGATATAACAAATATTTTTATCTCTATTTTGGAGTCAAAGGGCTTTACCCTCGTAGAAAACGGGGAATTTTTGCAGGTCGTGCGTAGTGCGGAGGCTTCAAAATACAATCTGAAGGTCGTCAGTACACAGGGTAAAACGGGAGACCATCAGACGATGATCACGCAGCCTATCCAAGTGAAGGGCGAAAATGTCGATCAGGTCGCGGCAAAAATCCGTCATCTTATCTCGAAATCTGCCAAACTTGTAACCCTAAAGGAGAGCGGGGTTATGCTATTGAGTGATTATCCCCGAAATGTCGAGACGGTAAAGAAGGTAGTGAACGAGATCCAGCGTCAGCGTAACTTTGAGGTTCAGATCATCAGCATTAAAAACGCAAAGATTACTACAGTATACCAGGAGATCAGCGAGATTTCGAAGACGATCTTTAACC
>CAXGZT010000166.1:0-5441 GCA_964014335.1 uncultured Campylobacterales bacterium
TCTACACCGACACTTTCGTCGGCAGCGTCAGATGTGTATAAGAGACAGGCTAATCATTTTTTAGCCTTTCGGTTTGATTTTTTTGCTTGACTCGTTAATTTCACCTTGATTATCCGTGTAAACGACCTTAAGCTTACCTTTTCCAGGCACCTTGAAGTGGATCGTGAAAACAGGGTTTGCTGAAAGCGATTCCCATGTTTTCATTACAGTGAAAGGCTTGTCATTGAAAAGAAACTTGACTTCATTTATATAATGAGCAGGAATGATTTTTCCTGTTTTCTTATCTTTACCCGTTCCGGTATCCATCGGATGCATAACCATAAAACTGACTTTAACTACATCGCCTGTTTTATATTTTTTTGGTTTTATTTTGATTAACGATTTTCTTTTTGCCATAAAATTTTCCTTTTGCTCTTTTCTGTTTTTTTGTTTTTAAAATATGGCAATGATCAGCCACAACCGCCGATAGTTACTTTAACGTTTTGTGATGCAGTCAAAAACTCACCTTTGCTGGTCTCAACCAATGCCATTACGTCTTGAGACGTTCCCAACTTGATTCTGGCCGCGAACATCGCTTTTCCGTTTGCAGGAGTCAACATAACGTCTGCGCATCTTACATTTCCGTTTTTAGTCGCGAAAATATGAATGGCTTTGACATAGTCTGCATCCGTCATCGGAGAATCTACTGTAACAGTGATAGGTACAACCGCACCGTTTTCTGCGATCTCTGGAGCCTTCATATGTACTTTTGAAGAAACAACAGTCTTCTTGCCTCCGGTAACAGCTTTTACCGCTGCATCAATACCCATTGAGTTAGGTCCTTTTGGAGCCTGTGCACCCATTACCATTGTTGGTGTCACGACCGCTGAAGCAGCCGCTGCCATACCTATTCCTCTTAAAAATGTTCTTCTTTGCATATGCTTTCCTTTATTTCTTAATTGATACTATATATGATGTAATGTCACAGATCTCACGCTCATTAAACAATCCCGTAGTCAGGTTTATTGTCATGTGTGTATCCGGGTTATCCACACGGGGATCAGCAATTTTTTGATATACATACTGCATACTACGAACCTTTGTCTTGACGAAGTACTCATTATATGAAGTTAGATCCGGACCGATATTTCCACCGCCTTTGGCGCCTTCGATGTTGTGGCAGGCAACGCAGTTACCGTACTGTTTCGGCTTACCGTTTGCCAGTTTTTTCGCCAGACCTTTTGGCATAGGACCTTTCGCTTTTTTTCCATTAAGGTTATGGAAAATAAAACTTCCCCTTGCAATAGCATCCTTATCGTCTGTTATACAACCCTCAGGCATTTTATAAACCTTTGCAGGGCCTAATAGATCTTTTGCAATAATATCGCTTGCTCTGGGAGTCTCTATCGAACTGCTCAGATCTGATGCGAATGCCAAGCCTAAACCGAGTGTTGTGCTTAAAAGCAACCATCTTTTCATACATTCTCTCCATGTTGGTTTCGATAATTGTAGCCTTCTAATGTAAAAATAGTGTAAAGATATATATTACTCCTATTGATTATTCGCAGGGGCATTACACATAAGTAAAAGGAATGACACTTACTTACACAAGCAAAAGTTAGAAGGAGTACTTATAGTTCTTATTGCGGCTCTTAGGAGAAGCTTGGCTATGACAGAATCATAGCTTTTCCTCAAACAAGGTAGGAGGGAAGATATAGGTGAAGGAACTCCCCTTGTGGGGAACAGAGACAAGCTCTAGTTTGATTCCAGCTTCATCCATAATAGACTTCACGATATTCAAGCCGATTCCAAAACCGCCCTTATCATTATCTTCTCTGTAGTAGCGTTCAAAGATCTTGTTAGTATCTTCAATACCAAAACCGTAATCTTTGAAGGTGAGTTCACATCTATCCTCTTTATGCATTAGCCTTATCTCGATTTTACTCTCTTCCTCAGAGTATTTGATCGCATTGGAGAGACTGTTGTCAATGATTCGCTGTAACTGGTTTGTATTGAAATTTAAACGAATCCCTTCTTGAACATCCGAAATGATTTCGATACTTTTCATCTGGGCGACTTCAACAAAGTATGAGATACGTTCATCTACAAAGGCACTCAAATCGATAGATTCATATTCAAAAACAAGCTGTTGGTTTTTGATCAGATAGTCCATATCATTATAAATGTTAGAGAGCGTCTTGCTCGCCGCCTTGATACGCTGAAGATATTTATTGTTCGGGTTTTTTCGGTTGAACAGATCTATGTTTATATTGATGATGCTTAAGGGTGTATTGATCTCGTGCATGGAGTCTTTTATAAAATCATCCAGCTTTTTATTGACCCTTTTAAACGGAAGACTAAACTGGTTCAAAAAGAAAATTGAGAGAAAAAAGACGACCCCGACAATCGCCAAGATGATACTGAGCACCTTTTGATAGACAGGAGTATAACTCAACTGGTTTCCGACAATAAGATAATCTGCGTCAAAATAACGATGCGGCGGCAGGGGGATAATCAGATAGGCATACTTAGAATCATCGATATGAAAGCCTGCAGAGAACTGTTCCATCGGTGTCTCAATAAGCGTGAAAATGGGCTGGAAGTTCAGATCGTACAGACCCGACTGTATGCGTTTAAACCGTGGAAGCTCAAAATAGGGCTGCCGGGTTTCATCAAATTCTTCCATTGCCGAGATAATCAGGGCATGGTGCTGTTTCAAAGAAAGTTCATTTTGAATCTCATGAATATTCTTCATGTAAATCGTATAAACATATAAAGGTGCGAGCAAAAGTATGGTTATTAGCACGGTATATAGAGCCGCATTTTTAAAAGCGTAATGACTGTTATTCAATAATATATCCTATACCCCGGCGATTTTTAATGATATCTATCGGCAGCTTTTTTCGCAGATTGTTGATCTGAACGCGTATATTTGCAGGATCTACATATTCACCCCAAATCTCATCTTGAAAACTTGTTATGGGAACAGCCTGATTCTGACAACGCAACAAGAGCTCTAAAATCTCATTTTCCGTTTTGCTTAGAATGATCTCCTCTTTTTTATAAAGAAGTTTATGTTTTTTAGTGTCGTACACAAGACACTCCCCAAAGTCAAGTATATCCGTATTTTCAAAATAAAAGCTCTTGCAGGCTTGCGAAATACGAAGCTGGAGCTCCGTAAGGTCAAAAGGCTTCCGGATATAATCACAACAACCGCAGGCGTAACCCTCTTCAAAATCCTGTATCTGAGTACGGGCCGTCATAAAGATAGTCGGAATTTTTATATTCTCCTTGCGTATAGCTCTGAGAAGATCAAAACCGTTTATCCCCGGTACGTTTACATCAAGCAAAAGCAGGTCAAAATGGGTAGAAAAAATGGCATCAAAAGCCTCCTCTCCATTTTTAAAACTGTGTACATCATAATCCAAATCTTCCAGAAACTCTTCTATACTGATTCGTAAAGAGTATTCGTCTTCAAGTAATAATATTTTCATTTAATCTTTCCTTTGATTCGTCGTGACATTTTATAACGCAGCATTATTGCGATCAACTCCTCTTTAGAATAGCTTGAAAGAATATCTTTTGCCTCTTCCATGAATAGTTCCCTATCCTCTTGGGGGACAGTATCTTTCAGTGAAAGCAATGCTTTGTCGTATCCACTGTGGTATACCTTATTTTCATATTGCTCTTTTTTGACAATATCATAAAGGTTGTTACGGGAAAATGCCAGTAAAAACGAGAGATCTTCACCGCTCTTTGCGAAATGGTCTAAATCCTGCTTCGACATCACAAAGACAAAGGCTCCGATACTCTCCGCCTGCCCGTTATGCATCGTTTCATAAAAGATATACTTGTTCTCACGCAAAAGGACCCGCTGCTGACGCAAGTTTTTGAAATTGGTGCGCTGAAGAAGCTTCAGATTTACCATATTGAAGCTTCGGTTGGCAACGATGTATTGGGCTACGCTTGGATTATTCTGCATAAATACAGCCGTATTATAATAACTGTCATTCAACAATACATATAAATCGATCCCAAATTTATGAAAGAAGTTGGTGCTGTCATCAAAAAACTGCAACACCTCCACAAACCCCTGAAGCCTGTTTCCCTTATAAACCGGAACCGTCGCTTTGATACCCAGCCTGCGTCCGACTTCAATGGAGACCCTGGGTTTTTTATGCCTTTTTACATCTTCAAGGTCACTTCGGTAAACATCTAAAGGCATCCCCGAATATATATTTTCTGCATCCCAGCTTCGGGCAAAAATACGATAGTCCGGAGTAAGTACCTGTGCCCGCATCGGTGTATCGGCATACTTGCCGATAGTATCCATGATATGCTTGAGCTTCATATGCCCGAAATCATCATCACCCTCAGAAAGGGCGTTCGTAATATCGCCATTTTCCGAGAGCATAATGGCAAAACGAAGAGCATCCTCTTTTTCTTGATCAAGTTCTGAACGAAGAGAAAGACTTAATTGATCACTCACATCATCAACCAACTGCCATGATATTTTTGTGTTAAGGCCAAACAGAATGATTAACAAGATAACAGAAAGTATCAAGAACGGAGCAATATATAAAATATGTTTTAGTTTCATTTGTATACTTTGTTTATCGTTATTATACTATCTTTCCGTTAAAAACATACAATCGTGATCCCTCTCTCTTCCGTCCAAAGAAAAAAAAACACAAGCCTGAATCAACCCCTTGTAAACTAATATGTTATAATGCATTAACAAGTGATTTATTCGTAAATGTGTGTCTCTTGCTCAAAACTATCCTGAGAAAAATCTCTTCTGTTCCCCATACATGAGACTTTCAAATACTCTGGATAAGGGTCTGTTTCAAAGATGGAAAGAAAAATGCTTTAGCACATACATTAATATGGTTCAGGTCTTGACCTTGGACATATAATAATTACAATATTGAAGAACTACTGGAATGAAGAGGGTTGAATAAACATCCCAAGATATTGACTCCTTGTCTATAAAGATCAGGTCTTTTCCATATTTCACAATATGCAAAAATTTAAAACATGGTTTGTCTGCACGAGAACCTTCGGCTCAAGGGCTCTCGTCAAAACAGTAGTAAGATATAATGTCAACATAGCCAGAGGAGTTTTTCTCCTTTGGAATTAAAAAGGTAGCTGTGTGGCTGAAGAAGAGATAATTATCATTGAAGAGGAAGAGGCCGCAGGCGTTGATGCCTCTTTTGAAGAGAGATATGAGGAACAGAGCGATAGCGACTCCTCTTCCAAGAGAAAACAGATGCTTATCGGTTCTGCCGTTTTTCTTCTATTGGCTGTTTTCATCTTTTTTTTACTCTCAGGTCCCGATGATGAGCTTCTTTACCGCGATGAGATAGAGATTTCTCAATCTCAGACGGAAGAGGAGAAAACAGGCCGGCTTTCGTCCTGTCTCTTATACACATCTGACGCTGCCGACGAAAGTGTCGGTGTAG
>CAXGZT010000167.1:0-5404 GCA_964014335.1 uncultured Campylobacterales bacterium
ATATTATAGTTATAAAAAAAGGATATACAATGATAGACCTACCTGAGCTACCCTGTGCCGAAAATGCATTGGAACCCTTCATCTCATCAGAGACCATGCAGTACCATTATGGAAAACATCATACCACCTATGTTAACAAGCTGAATGAACTGATCAAAGGAACGGTATTTGACAAGATGACGCTATCCTCCATCATTAGCGAATCCGAGGGGGCAATTTTTAATAATGCTGCGCAGGTCTTCAATCACAGTTTTTACTGGAAGTCCATGACCCCTGAGAGTTCTGCTCCTGAGGGAAAACTTTTAGAAAAGATCAATAATGACTTTGGTTCCCTATCTGCACTCAAAGAGGAGTTTCTCAAGGCGGGAACAACTCTTTTTGGTTCAGGCTGGGTCTGGCTGGTGAGAGAGCCCACGGGGAGATTAAGGTTTGAACAAACATCAAACGCACAGACCCCCGTCAGCACCAATCTAGTTCCACTCTTTGTCTGTGATGTATGGGAACATGCCTACTATATCGATTACCGCAATGCACGGCCTGCCTATCTGGAAAAGTTTTGGGATCATATCAACTGGGACTTTGTTGCGAAGACCTACGAGAAGACGGACAATAATCTTTTCATCGGAATCGAGGCGTGTCATGACATACATGACCCGATGTGTCAGCTTATGGATGAGCTCTAGGCTGCAGGCAGGATAAGAAGCTAAGTGGCTCTCTTTTTCAAGAAGAGTCCCTCTAGCGGATTGTAGACATCCTCAGTCGCGCTTATCTGGAAAAAGTTCCGTATTTTCTATTTGGCCCTGCTGACTAAAATCCCTCCCAAGACAATCAGAGCAATCCCCGTAAACGTCCAGAAATCAGGGAAGGCATCTCCAAGCATCCAGCCAAAGCCTATGGCAAAGGGTATATTCGTATAGCTTATCACACCAATAATACTTGCCTTAGAGAAACTGTAGGCCTTGGTTAGCAACCATTGAGAGAGCGTCGAGATAAGGGCCATAAACCCGATCAGCGCCCAGACCTTGATACTGTAATCCCAAGAAAAAGGCTCAAATAAAAAGCTGATGGCCTCAGGAGGGTCGATCCATGGAGCTATCATTATAAGAAGCAGAGGGAAGAGCGTTCCCACCCCCATAAAGGAGAGCATGATGACTCTTGTGTCATAGATATCTTTTATCTTTTTTATCGTCGCATACGCCGCCGCGGCAAAGAAGCCTCCAAGCACCCCCAAGAAGTGCTCGTAAGAGACACTCAAGCCCATGGGCTTGGTGATCAAGACAATACCTAAAAAACCGATCAACAGGGCAAAGACGGCTCTTTTACCCATATCTTCATGCAAGAGGTAGTAGGCAAGGATAGAGACAAAGAGCGGCGAAGTTTTATTGAGGGTTATCGCTTCACCCAGGGGAATCGTTATAATCGTGTAAAAGAAGAGAATCATCGCGGAAAAGCCGAACACCCCGCGCATAAAAAGAAGATGAAACTTGCCCCCTTGTAATGAAGGGGCTGTGTGCTTAAGCGTATAAAGGATTATCATAACACCTAAAAGATTACGAAAGAAGACAAGCTCAAGTGCCGACAGGTCTTCTGAAAGGATTTTCGCCAATGCTCCGTTGAAAGCGGCAACAAGTGCGCTCAAAAGCATAAAAAGTATACCGCGGTCCATATTTTTAATCATGGGCGCAATTGTAGCAGGACTTTCTTAACTAGATCGCTTGTAACACCGCCTCAAAATCCGGCTCCTGTTTGATCTCCGGAACAAGCTGTTTATAGCTCACTTTTCCATCTTTGATGATAAAGAGAGCACGCGCTTCCATGCCTTTTAAAATATTTTCACCCATTAAGGTTCCATAGGCTTCTCCGAAGGCCTTGGTCTGAAAATCACTCACAACGGTAATATTGTCGATTCCGTGTGCTGCACAGTAACGTTTTCCTGCGAACGGAAGGTCCATTGAGATTACATAGATCTGAACATTTTCCATGCCTGCAGCCTTGGCGTTAAAAGTACGCGCTTCAAGGTCACAAATCGGGGTATCAATACTCGGTACGACAACAAGAACCTGTGTATGCTTCGTTTTTCCGCCGACACGGACTTCTTTAAGATCAGAGCTGACCAAGGTAACCAGGGGTGCACTGTCACCCACACCGATCTCGTTTCCGACAAGCTTCACCTTTGTTCCGCCAAGCGTCACACTCTCGCTTGTTGCGGCATTTAAAAGGCCCGCACTCAACATGGCCATCATAAGAGCTGAGAATATTTTCATTCATTTTCCTTAAAACATTTCATCTATTTACTTGCATAAACTGGAGAAGTTTATCGAAGAAACATTCTTTAAAACAAAGACGTAAATATTAATATTTGAATTTTACATCAATTTTATATCGTTATTACTCCACAATCTGAAAAAGCAGACCTTTTAGATAAAGCGAATTGGGCATGTTTAGCATATAAGGGTGATCTTTATCTTGGTATAGATGTTCCAAGACCCTTAACTGGACGCCTGTATCCCGCGAAGCTTCCAAGCTGAGTTCGATAAGCTCATCCATTCCGACATGATACGAACATGAAAAAAGTGCGATCAATCCACCGGGTCTGCATACCCTTATCCCGTTTAACATCAAATGTCTGAATCCACTTATTGCGCCTTTGGCCTGCTCTTTCGTTTTTGCAAAAGAGGGAGGGTCAAGGACAACGATATCATACGACTCTTTCCTCTGCGCCGCTTCTTTAATATAATCCATAGCGTTTTGAACCACGCATTTGGAACGTTCTTCACCTTCAAACTCATTTAGACTTATATTCTTCTCCACCTGCTCTATGGCGGACTTGGAGATATCCACAAAGGTGACGCTCTGCGCTCCGGCATTGAGGGCATGCATCCCGAAACCGCCCACATTGCAAAACAGATCTAACATAGCCGTCTCTTCATCGATGTACTCCGTCAAAATCCCGTGATTAAAACGCTGATCAAGATAAAAGCCCGTTTTTTGCGAGTTGTTCAACTCCAGTCCGAACTTGCATCCGTATTCAATCACTTCTATCAGCTCAGGGACTTCACCGTGGATGACTCCGGTCTTCGTTTCCAAACCCTCTTTTTCGCGTGCATTTGCATCCGACTTTTCATAGATTCCAAGCGGTTCAACGATCTCCAGCAGCGCAGCAATGATCTCCTTACGGAACCTCTCCATACCGGCAGTGTTGATAGCGATACTCACCACCCCGTCATAAAAATCCACCATAAGACCAGGAAGCCCGTCCGCTTCGGAATGGACCAACCTGCAGGCATTTGAATGTTCCAAGATAGGGTTGCGCGCACTGATGGCAATATAAAGCCTGTTCCTTATCCAAGAAGCGTCGATCTTCTCCTCTTTAAAAGAGAGCATACGCAAGGTGATTACGGAAGAGGCATTGGCATACCCAACACCGAAAGACTCTTGTTTAAGATTGACGACCTCAACCAGTTCTCCGGACTCAAGGTTCTCAGGCAACATCGCGATCTCATTTTGATAGACCCAGGGGTTAAACAGACGTAATTTTTTTGCCGCAGAGTTTTTAACAACTAACTTCTTCATAAATATCCAATAATTAAGGTTCTGTATAAGTATGACATTCTAACCAATTCGCTATACTTTCACCATTAAGAGAGGAAGGGACAGTATGGAATTATGTGTGGCGCTTGACCTAGGCACAAAAGAAGAGAACCTGGCATTAGTTGAAAA
This sequence comes from uncultured Campylobacterales bacterium, assembly GCA_964014335.1. Classification (GTDB taxonomy): domain Bacteria; phylum Campylobacterota; class Campylobacteria; order Campylobacterales; family Sulfurimonadaceae. Next base: position 3,721 of record CAXGZT010000167.1, read on the forward strand.
GATAAAAGTCTATCCGATATGGATAAAGGTTGGTCTTCGCTCTTATATCCGAGACGGAAAAGAGTTTATTGAAGCGATCAAAGCGATCAACCCCGGCTTCAAGATATTTTTGGACCTTAAGCTTTATGATATTCCAAACACAATGGCAGATGCAGCGGAATCGATCATGGGACTCGGTGTGGATATGTTTAATGTCCATGCGAGTGCCGGAAAAGTCGCCATGCAGACGGTGATGCAGAGAATCGAAAAATATGAGGAACGGCCCCTCGTCCTTGCCGTTACCGCCTTGACCTCATTTGGCGAAGAGGACTTTCAAGCCGTCTATAATCAAGATATCTCTTCCAAGGCCGACCAGTTTGCCAAGGAGAGCTATGAAGCAGGTTTGGACGGTGTCGTCTGTTCAGCCTTTGAAAGCGCTTCGATTAAAAATATCACTGCCGACAGCTTTTCCACGCTTACCCCCGGTATCCGTCCTTTCGGAGAGGATGCCGGTGATCAAAAGCGTGTAGCCGATATAGCTATGGCCAAGGAGCAAAAGGTTGACTTTATTGTCGTCGGTCGGCCTATATATAAGTCCGAAGATCCTGCTGCTGTCGTAGAGAAAATACTCTCTGATATATAAGAGCTGGAACACCCTTTGCTATCAGACTCCTAAACCAAAGGAGTTCTTATGAAAGTAATGGAAACCATTGATGTTGTGATCAAGCTCAAAGAGAAGATCGCCGAGGCAAAGTCAAACAACGTTGCACTGGCCAGTCAACTGCAAAAACTGCTTGACGCGATTTTGAGTAATCCGCAAAACAAACACTTTATCTAGAGTGTAAGGCTCTTGCAAAGAGTCAAGAGTTTAGTCCCTCTTTTCGCACTTGGCGGGGAGGGCCTAAGCCTCCGACTTATGTCCGCTCTTCGCATAAAATTCCTGTTCAGCCTTTTGATGCTCTATCAAACCGGCACTTTCCTCTTCACTGAGCTTCAGTCCATCCGGGACCTTCTTCGAATGCAGCTGAATCGCCGTCTGTTTATAATTAGGTTCACCCGATTTTGGACAGAAACTCGAGGCAGTAAGTCTGTTGATAAGTTGCTCGTTAAAATGAAAAGGCACGAAAACATTTCCCGGAGCCACCGTTTGTGTCACCCGGACCATGATATCTTCGATCCGACCGCGTACAGATGAAAGCGCAAGCCTCTCCCCGCTTTTGACCTGCAGACGAGCGGCATCTTCGGGGTTGATATCGACCCATGCTTCCGGGGCCAGGTCATTTAAAATGTCAATAGTTTTCGTCTTCGTCCTTGTATGCCACTGTTCTACCGTACGTCCGGTATTGAGAATAACCGGAAAGTCTGCATTTTGAGGCTCTTGCATCGGGACCCATTCCAAAGGAAGAAGGTTAGCCTTGGCATCCTTCGTTCTAAAAGGAATCTCCTGCGTGTAAAGCCGCGGACTTCCTTTCGGGTTCTCCTCATTACAAGGCCACTGAACACCGCCTTCTTTCTCTAACATCTCATAGCTCATACCCGAATAGTCACAGAGCTGTCCCTTAGAGACTCTTTTCCACTCGTTAAAGGCATCCTCGGGGTTTTTCCAATTTGGAAACAGGCTCTCTTGGATATTCTGGAAATAACCTGAGAGTTCAACAACGATATCAAAGTCGCTCTTGGCATCTCCGGCGGGCTCTACAGCCTT
>CAXGZT010000168.1:0-5394 GCA_964014335.1 uncultured Campylobacterales bacterium
ACCGCCACTTTCGTCGGCAGCGTCAGATGTGTATAAGAGACAGTGCTGGAAGAGGGTGTCTATTTTGCATGTTCTCAGTATGAGACCGGGTTTATATCTACAGCCACTACGGACGAGATGATAGAGAAAACGATTGAAGCCGCCAATAAAGTGATGGGACGTATCTGATGGATAAAGAGAAAAAACCCAAAATAAAACCGATCATCGAAGGCGTAGACAGCCTCTCTTTAGGGGTGTCAATGGTTGTGGCCGTGCTCATAGGTGTCGGTATCGGCATAGGACTGCAAAAACTTTTTGATGTTAAATGGGTACTTTGGATCGGTGTTTTTATCGGCCTTGCCGCTGCCTTTTTAAATGTCTATAAGGCCTATAAAAAACAGATGCGTGAGTTTGACAATTTGAAAAGAGATAATCCGCGCTATCAAGACCAAAAACCTCTGTATGATGATGAGGAAAATGACTAAGCTTATTTATAGACTTCTGATACTTCAGCTGCTCTTCATACTTGTTCTTTTTGTTCAGGGATACTGGTATTGGCTCCTTAACTTTGAGCTTGCCTTTGTGAGTGCGATGTTCATCATCGCAGGTTCTTTCAGCGGGTATAAGCGTATGGTAGATCGCCGTCTTGAAGTGGGCGAGGGTATGAATGACGCCATGCTTGAAAAGATCGAAGACCCGCATGAGCTATATGATGAAGATGAGCCATGCGAAGAAGTCGATCAAGAACTCTCAGCGGTAATTAAAGAAGAGAAAAAGCGCCTTAAGCAGAACAAACAGACCTTAAAAAAGACGATAAAGTCGACCCCTGGTATCTTTTCGCCGTGGAGGTTTATCCCCTATATCGTGTTGGTCTTGAGCTTTATCGGCTTAAACAATAATCATGTTTTGGATATACCCGCTTTTTTGATCGGTCTTGCAGCAGGCATCATATCGGCAGTGCTTATCGGAAAGAGGTGGATAAGCTCGACTAGTCTGTAATCAAGGGTATGTTGAGTATCGTCTTCTTCTCTTTAAAATCGATGAATATATTCATCTCTTCCGCCAGAATACGGGTCTCGGAGACTCTTGTCTTCTGAACCTTCTCGCTTTTGATTTCTATGGAAAAAAGTGTATATTTTTTATCTTCGGTTCGAATATACTCCCCTACACGAAAATAGAGTTTCGTAGCGACTACTTTCGATGCAGCATGCGTACTATAGACCTTATTAAGAAGTTTGATGAAGCTTTCAGTCTGCAGTCGGATATCGGGCAGGGTGGGGTCAAGCTCTTTCGTAAACTCAGTCTCTGTACCAATGGAGTTGGAGCTTATGCAGAGGTCGAGAAGGCTATAGACATTGACCAGGCTGCCCTCTATAGCAGGTTTTGAATAATGAAAGGCTGGAGACTGATAGAGACGAAGTCCTATCTCCTCTTCGTTCTCATACCCGACCATAAGCGCAAAAAAACGAAAACGGCCAAACTCCAAGTCCAGAAAACTCGTTTTAAAACCGGTATTCGTTTTGGCATAAGTGATGGCAAGCTTGAAAAGAGAGGCCGCATCGGTATAGCCTAGAAGGTATTGGGCCTCATTATTAAGGGAAAGTACTTTCCCGTTGCTGTCGAATAAAAGATAGGGATTGTAGTCATGCTCGATCCACTTTTCACAAAAATTCATAATTAACTTTCAGCTCGCTTACTCTTCAATGTAGTTTTTCAGTTTACGCCCCACCTTAGGGTGTTTAAGCTTCTTGATAGCAGAAGATTCGATTTGACGCACGCGTTCACGTGTTACGTTCAACTCTTTTCCGATCTCCTCAAGCGTACGGTCACTTTCATCATCCATGATCCCAAAGCGCATCTTGATAACGGCTTTCTCTCTTTCATTCAGCTGTTCCAGGACACCCTCAATCTGAAGCTTAAGGTCATCCTTCAAGATAGACTCTGCCGGAGATATAGAGTTTTTATCTTCAATGAAGTCACCAAAACGGCCATCCTCCTCATTTCCGATAGGTGCCTCAAGCGAGATCGGTTCTTTAGTGATCTTAATAACGTTCTTGACCTTTTCAACGGTCAAGCCGACCTCTTTGGCAATAATATCCACACCCGGCTCTTTTCCCTCTTCTTGAAGATGCTTTCGCATGATCTTATTGATACGGTTAATGGTCTCGATCATATGAATCGGAATACGGATTGTACGGGCTTGATCGGCAATGGCACGTGATATAGCCTGACGGATCCACCATGTCGCATACGTCGAGAACTTGTATCCTTTCTTATACTCAAACTTATCGACCGCTTTCATAAGTCCGATATTTCCCTCTTGGATAAGGTCCAAGAAAGGAAGGCCGCGATTCGTATAGCGTTTAGCGATAGAAACAACCAAACGAAGATTGGATTTTGCCATACGCGTTTTCCCGATTTCGGAGATCTCTTTACCGCGTTTGATTTGCTCAAGGATATCCATCAGTTTTTCCGGTTCCATGTCAAAACTGTCTTTCGATGCTTCATTGGTCTGGATAAGCTTTTTGATCTCCATATAGGTGCTGACCATAGTGGCTTCGGGTACTCTTGCCGTCACGTCCTCTTTACTGAGGTTGATTATCTCTTGAAGAAGCAGGGCATGGTTCTTTTTAAGCATTTCGTTAAACAGCGGAAGCTTGTACTCAAGACGTTTTAGCTCTTTTTCGAAACCGTCTTCACTGTGAAGGGCTGTCTCCATAGACTTTACGAGCTCATTGATCAGTTTCGATGTCGGTCCAAGGTCTAAAAGACGCTCTTTAAGGATTTTTTTCTTGAAGCTAGCGCCGAGATGGTGCGAGATATGTTCGGCATCCTCTTTATCTTCTGGTAACTCTTTTTCAGAGGCCTTGACCCACTCTTTCTTAGCCTTATCCAAGGCCTTGAAGCTTGTGACGACCTTGTCAACACGCTTTTTGTCTTTAGCCGTTAGTTTTACCTCTTTATCTTCAGCATCAGTCTCTTCAACTGCTACTTCTTCTGCACCGCTGTCGTTACCTTCGCCGTCGTCTTCAAAGTTCTTGAAAAGTTCTTTTACGCGACGCTCCCTGTTGATAAGAGGGTCTTTGTAATCAAGGATAAAATCAATTAAGTAAGGTACGGAACAGATAGCATCGAGGATAATATTCTCACCGTTTTCGATTCGTTTGGAGATAGAAACCTCTTCGTCTTTAGTAAGAAGCGGGATCTGCCCCATCTCACGCAGATACATACGTACAGGCGAGTCAGAACGGGACCACTCCAGCAGCTCACGTTCTTTCATGATGTCGAAGTCTTTGTTATCGGCATTCTCAAGCATCTTCATCTGAGCTGCGCGGCGTTCGTCTGATTCTTTTTTGTTTAAAACTTTTGCATGCTCCGAAGAGGTGAATAAGCATTTTTTATATTTTTGGGCATGCTTGATGATGTTTTTTACTTGAGCCGCTGTCGGCGCTTTTTCAAAAATTTCAACGATCTCTTCATACGTGATACAGGTGCTCTCTGTATGGGTGGAGAATAGTTCTTCTAACTTTTTGTTTAACTCTTTTGCTGACAAAGAGGGCTCCTTGAGGAAGGTGTAATTTAATGTAAATTAAAGGTTGGATTATACCCAAAATTTTATTAAACAAAACTATATCGGTCTTTCTCTGCTTCGCTATAGGTGTTTGCGGGCATCGTTAAAATATCTTATATTAAAAGGTAAAAACGGAATTATTTTATGGAACAGGCTTTGCTTTGTTATTTTCACAAAACGAAGGAGCACAGATGCAAAATGGATTTTATTCTGCTGCCGGCGGGATGGTCGCACAGTTTTCTAGACTGGAGAACATCACCAATAATCTTGCCAACTTAAACACAAACGGATACAAGAGACAGGATTTGGTCGTAGGCGACTTTCTGCGTCTTTACCAAGACAAAAGAGATGAGCTGCCGCTTCAGAATCAGACCAAGGAAGGGGCTAAGTTTACACACAGAAGTGTGGCTCGCGTGCCTCAGGTCATAGAGTCTTACAGGGATATGAGTACAGGTGCTTTCCAGCAAACGGGAAATACCTTTGACGTGGCATTAAAAGAGAAAAACCTCTTCTTCGCCGTCTTGACACCCGATGGGGTCAAACTCACCAAGGACGGTGCCTTTACACTCAATGATGAAGGCGTGTTAAGCACAAAGCAGGGGCACAAGGTCCTGCCGGCTGATTATTTTCAAAATGGGAACTTTATAGAGTTCAATGTTGACGCGACCGCAATCGAACTGGATAAGAACGGGCAGTTCTCATATCTTGTCTCGGGAAATGAACGTTTTATTCCGGGCAGCGAACTTATGCTTGTCGAACCTCAGAGCATAGCCAAGTTGATGCCCTCTGGGGATAATCTGCTCACTCCGGACAGTGCCGACAGGCTAGACCCCGTTAAAAACAGCGGCGCCGTCAGCCAGGGTTTTTTAGAAAAAAGCAATGTGAACGCGATACGCTCCATGGTGGGCATGATTGAAGCTCAGCGCTTGGTAGGCATGTATCAAAAGGCTATGGATACACAAATGAATGAAATGAACCGTGATGCAATTGACAAAATTGCTTCGGTTAGAGCTTAAAAGGATTAAGGTATGATGAGATCACTCTATACAGCTTCTACAGGTATGCTGGCACAACAACTTCATATTGACAACACTTCAAACAATATCGCCAATGTAAACACCATCGGATTTAAGTCTTCACGCGCAGAGTTCGCAGATTTGATGTACCAGACCATGGAGTACGCAGGAACGGGGACCTCCCAAATCACGAAGTCCCCAACAGGCATCGAAGTCGGTCTTGGTGTCCGTCCTACAGCGACGACAAAGATCTTCACTGAGGGTAACTTAAAGCAAACCTCAAACAATTTGGATATTGCCATCACGGGAAAGGGTTTTTTCAAGATTGAACTGCCGGACGGAACGGAGTCATACACAAGAAACGGGGCCTTTAAGCTTGACGAGAACGGTACGATAGTCAATTCAGACGGATACAAACTGATTCCCGAAATTGTGGTACCCGATGATGCAACAGATATTTCTATAGGTACCGATGGGATCGTGACCGTTATTCAACCCGGACAGACTCAGGGTACGCAGATCGGACAGATTACAACCATCAACTTTATCAATCCCGCAGGCTTGCACTCATTAGGGGACACACTCTTCCTTGAGACCGAAGCCTCGGGTGTCCCCATCGAAGATACCCCTGGTCTGAATGGACTGGGGCCCTTGCGTCAAGGCTTCCTTGAACTCTCCAATGTTCAACTTGTTGTGGAGCTGACCGAGCTGATCACGGGGCAGAGGGCCTATGAGGCCGATTCAAAGGCGATTACAACCTCGGACGAGATGCTTCAGACAGTAGTGAATCTCAAACGCTAACAGCGGCCAAGAGAGGACTGCTATTAA
>CAXGZT010000169.1:0-5358 GCA_964014335.1 uncultured Campylobacterales bacterium
ACCGACACTTTCGTCGGCAGCGTCAGATGTGTATAAGAGACAGGGATAATATATCTAAATTTTTTAAAGAAGAGACAATTATGAACGAAGCCAAATATATTTGGATGAATGGAGAGTTTAAACCTTGGAATGAGGCTCAGACTCATGTACTTTCACACACACTGCACTACGGCAACGGTGTTATTGAAGGAACAAAAGCGTATAAAACGGCCAAGGGCTATGCGATCTTTCGTCTCGATGAGCACACGACTCGTCTGCTGGAGTCCGCAAAAATGACACTTATTGATATCCCTTACAGCGTTGAAGAACTTAATCAGGCGCAGATCGAACTGCTGAAGAAAAATGAGTTTAATGGCGATAATGTCTACCTTCGTCCCTTCTCGTTTCTTGGCTACGGCGCTATGGGTGTTTATCACAAAGAGGCCCCTGTCGAGACGGTCTTGGCGGCTTGGGAATGGGGGGCATACCTTGGTGAAGAGGGGCTTAAAAGCGGTATCCGTCTCAAAATCGCCTCTATGACACGCCCGGCCAATACATCAAACATGGGTAAGGCTAAGGCAACAGCGAACTACCTGAACTCTCAAATGGCCAAGTTTGAAGCGATTGAGTGCGGATATGACGAAGCACTTCTTCTGGATGACCAGGGCTATGTCGCCGAGGCAAGCGGTGCGTGTTTCTTTATGCTCTACAAGGGCCAGCTGATCTCACCGCCAAATGACAACTCTTTAGAGTCTATCACGCAAAAGATGGTTATTGAACTCGCCCAGGATATGGGATATGATGTTGTACGCCGTCGTATCACACGCGAAGAGGTCTATGTGGCTGACGAAGCGTTCCTGACGGGAACGGCTGCGGAGATCACTCCTGTTCGCGAAGTAGATGCCCGTGTTATCGGTGCAGGTTCACGCGGACCGGTGACTGAGAAAATTCAAAGTGTCTATTTCGACATCGTTTTCGGACGTAATGCAAAATATGAGCACTACCTAACATATATTGACTAAGACCCAAGGAGAACAGCTAAGCTGTTTTAATCATTAACATTAAGCCCACCTATTCAGTGAGCTCAAACGCATATGCGTTTATACTATCAATATAAGGAATCTAAAAATGGAGATATACAAGATGGCAACAGATATGAATGACTACTTCAACAAAAAGAAGAAGACAGGCGGAACCGGCGGTGGCGGAAATTTTCCTCCAAAAGGGCCTAAGGCACCGAATATAGACTTTAACTTCAAGGGTTCGGGCTTTATCTATTTCATCATCGGTCTGGTTGTTCTACTCGTTCTGGCAAAACCGTTTACTATCGTTGAAGAGGGGCAGCGCGGTATCCTTTCGACATACGGTAAGTATGAATCAAATGCCCTCCTTCCGGGTCTGCACTTTATCATCCCACTGATTCAAAAAGTCTATCTTGTCGATACGAAGGTGCGTATCATCAACTATGCGGATAGAATAGACAGAACATCAGCTACAGGTGAAGGGCTTATGGTTAAGCCTGCGATTACCGTTCTTGACAAACGCGGTCTGCCTGTCGGAATCGAGCTGACGGTTCAGTATCGTCTGAATGCGACCAATGCAGCGCAAACAATTTCAAACTGGGGTTTTACCTGGGAAGAGAAGATCATCAACCCCGTTGTTCGTGATGTCGTACGAAATGTTATCGGCCAGTACGATGCGGAGTCTCTTCCTCAGAAACGTAATGAGATCGCAACTGCCATTGATTTGGGTATTCGTTCAAGCGTCGATAAACAAGAGAACACACCGGCAAACCTTGAATCGGTACAGCTTAGAGAGATCATCCTTCCACAGAAGGTTAAAGACCAAATCGAGCGTGTCCAGCTAGCGAAACAACAGGTCGAACAGGCGCAACAAGAGGTCGAACGTGCAAAACAAGAAGCCTTCAAACGAGAAGAGACAGAGCGCGGTAAGGCCAATGCCATCAAGATTGCTGCCGAAGGTAAGGCAAAGGCAATCGAGATCGAAGCACAGGCACAGGCACGTGCAAATAAAGTCATCTCTCAATCATTGACGACCAAGCTTATCGAACTTGAGCAGATCAAGATTCAAGGCAAGTTCAACGAAGCACTTAGAGAAAACAAAGATGCTAAATTGTTCTTGACACCTGGCGGATCGACTCCGAATATCTGGGTCGATATGAAAGACAAGCAGCAGCGTACAACTGCACAGTAAAACTGCTTTCCTGGAGCCTTGGCTTCAGGCCAAGTCTTAAATCAAGTCTGTTTATTATCGATTTGGTTTAATACTTTACATAAAGACAATCATATGCAAGACACTATTAATAAAGTCGATTGGGAAAAGTCTGAACTTCTCCCTGTCATTGTTCAAGAAGTGGGTACCAACGAGGTGCTTATGATGGCCTATATGAACAAAGAGGCCCTAGAACTTTCACTCTCGACCAAGGTCGCTCACTACTTTTCACGTTCAAAACAGCGTATCTGGAAAAAGGGCGAGTCCAGCGGACATACTCAGTCCATACAGGAGTTTCTGCTTGATTGCGATAATGACACTCTTCTCATCAAAGTCATTCAAGAGGGAGTTGCCTGCCATACCGGCCGGAAGTCCTGCTTCTTTACCAATATCGAAACAGGAGAGACTGTGTCTGAGGCAGAGGTAGATACTGCCGCTATGTATGGAGTCATTGATGAGCTCTACCATATCATCCTGGAGAGAAAAAGCGCAGATCCCGAGACTTCCTGGACGGCCAAGCTTTTTGCAAAGGGCGAGAACACCATCCTTAAAAAGATCGTTGAAGAAGCCGGGGAGCTCTGTTTCGCCGTGAAAGACGATGATGAAGAAGAGATCGTTTATGAAGCCGCCGATCTTGTCTACCACTGTATGGTTGCCCTGGGTCTTAAAAACATCTCGCCTGACCGCGTCAAACAAGAGCTTGCACGTCGTTTTAATATGAGCGGGATAGCTGAAAAAAATTCCAGGAAAGACTAAAAGCATAGATGAATAAACTAAGATCGACTCTGGAATCCTTCATAGCGACCTTGCACACCTATGACTACATCCTCTTTGGGATATCAGGAGCACTCTTCCTACTGATCCTGCTTTTGGCGATCGTCTTACGCAAGAAGGTTGGTCTCTCTCTGTTCTTAGTGCTTCTCTCCTTTATCATCATTATTGCCGGTCCGACTCTTGGTTATCAATATATACATGCGACTCTTTACAAAACCGAGCTAACTGATCTCACCATCAAAAGACTGGAGTTTTCCGAGGCTGTAGTTATCAAGGGAACATTGACAAATCTGGGAAAACAGAGCTTTAATCGATGCAAAATTTCAGCCAAGGCGTACAGGGGGGCCGATAATTTTCTAGAAGAGCTTGTCCTTCCCCTAAAGCCCTTTCAAAAAATGTCGATTCTAAAAGAAGAGAAAATAGATATCAACAACAGTATCGATTTTAAAATGATTTTAGAACCCTTTACTTACTCGAAAGAGTACAACATCTCAATAAACGTGGACTGCTTATGACGACTTACTTTACTATCTGGCACTGGAGTGCTATTACAATTTTCGCCCTGATTTTTCTCTTTTTGGTCCTTCTTTCCCTGAAAGAGAAAAACCAGAAAAATATATTGTCCATGATCTTTGCTTCATTTTTGGTTACTGTCACTGCCGGTGTCTTTTCAGTGATGGCCATCGACAAATACACTAAAAAAGCCACGCTCTACGGAGTTAAAAATACACGTATTCTAAGAAACGAAACCATTGTCTTTACCGGCTTTGTCAAGAATAAAGGGGACTATACTATAGGAAAGATCACACTCACTGTCAAGCTTGTCAACAGAGGTCATGTTACGGGAAACGTCAAGGGGGGAAGTTTTTATAAATCCAGCGGTCTTATTGATTTTATAAGCTCTTTTGGAGGTAAGTCCAAAACATACAAGGTACAGAAAGTAGAAGAAAAATTTGTCGTAGCTAAGAATATTAAACCTGGAGATGCTACCTACTTTAGAGTAGAGATGCCCTTTCCCCCTCACTTTAAACATGTAGCGGAGTTTACTTCTATTACGGCACACTAAACCCTGTTTTGAAGAGTCTTGCTAGTACTTGAGTCCCACTGTTTTGAGTCTCCTGTTGGTATGTCTGACCTGGGCATTTCTGTCTCTACACCACTCCGGTGCGATGAGGCTCTCATCATCTATTCCGGCCGTTATCCGCTGAACGCTTACACTCTCCGGCTTCATCTTGATAGACTCTAAAAGTACATCAAGGTAAAGTTCTTCCGAAATAGGTTCGAACTCGCCTCGTGCATACTCATTTGCCAAGGCTGTTCTTTTCACGACATAAAGGGGATGATATTTTACGGAGTCAATTCCCCATTCGTAGGCCTTCTTAGCTGTCTCAAGCATCATCTTTTTATCTTCACCCGGAAGTCCGAAGATAAGATGCCCGCAGACATTCAGTCCCAAGGCCTTTGACTTTTCGATAAGCTGCTTTACATTATCGCTGTCATGACCGCGATTGATGCGTTCGAGTGTCTCATCATATATAGATTGGATACCAAACTCTATCCATATCTCTTTTGTCTTGTTTAGCTCCGCCAGATATTCTAAGGTCTCATCCGTGACCGAGTCTGAACGTGTCCCTATGCTTAGTCCCACAACGTCCTCGAAAGTGAGTGCTTTATCGTACAGGGCTTTGAGCGTTTCAAAGGGTGCATAGGTATTGGTAAAAGACTGAAAATAGACCAAAAATTTTTTCGCTCCATACTCTCGTCTGGCCTTCGATACAATGACCTCGAACTGTTTTTCAAGCTGCAGAAGCTGTTTTTCAAGATGAGGGTTCTCGGTTGAATCCAAGTTAAGATGAAAGCCTTTTAGCTCCTGTACTCCGTCCAGGCTTGGCGAAAACGAGTCATTCTCACAGAAGGTACATCCTCCTCTTGCCACCGTCCCGTCAATATTCGGACAGGTGAAACCTGAGATAGAGATAGGCGCTTTATAGACTTTTTCATTAAATTTCTCTTTGAGATAGCCCCCAAAGGTATATACTTGATTTAAACTCATGGACTAAAACAGGTAATCGCCGGTAAAACAGGCAGTACAGTATTCCGACTTTTCAGACTGAACACTTTGTAATAAGGCATCATGGCTCAGATAAGCCAAAGAGTCCGCACCCATGAAATCGCACATCTCTTTATTGCTCATATTCGCCGCGAGCAGGTTTTCTTTGTCAGGCGTATCAATCCCGTAGTAGCACGGGTCGGTCGTCGGCGGAGAAGAGATACGCATATGCACTTCTGCCGCACCCGCTTCTTTAAGCATTTTTACAATCCTCTTACTCGTTGTACCGCGGACAATAGCTGTCTCTTATACACATCTCCGAG
>CAXGZT010000170.1:0-5357 GCA_964014335.1 uncultured Campylobacterales bacterium
CACAGCAGTCGCCAGGACTTCTCACTGATTGTCATGGACCTCGATGACCTCAACCGTATCAATCAGATGTATGGAAGAGAGCGCGGTGATACGATCCTAAAGGAACTCGGTCAAGCGATCGATGAGAAATTTGGAAAGTTGGGTATATTTGCGAGAATAGACGGCGACCGGTTCGGACTTTTACTCAAGTCATACTCCCTGGAAGAGAGCAACAAAACGGCCAAATCCATGCTAAGAGTGACAAGGACACTTGATTTTGGCCTGCCTACACCGATAAAATGCAACTTCGCCGTCTTGCATTGTCAAAAAAACGATACGGAACTGACACTGTTCAAACGCGCAGATATCCTACTCAAGGATATCATCAAAGGCGGAAGCGACGCGATCAAAGACGACCAGGCCCTGATCAAAGAGGAGCACCAGCGCAAAAAACTCGAAGCGAGTTTTTTGGTAAACTGTATAGAGCTAAAGGCTGCAGACGAGACCCTTGTACTGGTGAACTATTTTCAGGAGGTCCCGATCCAGTCGAAATCGAAGATCCTCCATATACGAAACGGCACGGTTACCATGACGATGCGTAATATCGCCATTAAGGCGCTGAACAAAGGAGCTTCTGTTTATATACATGCACCCGAAGGAGATAAAAACATCAAAGCGCGGGTTAGCGATTTTAACGAAGACAAGAATATGATCACCCTTGATAATTTTCAGTTCCTGGAGGCCTCTCCTTTGAACCGGAAAACCGTCCATGTAAAAACGGAAGAGAAGATAAAATGTTTTATCAAGATGAACGATACCCAGATTCAAGGTACGCTTGGAAGCCTCTCTACAGAGACTGCCATGATATTCCTGCCGCATGTTTATGATATCAGTATGGACGGCAGCATCATTTTAGACACTACTCTGTCCTGGGAGGGCCAAAAAAAGCATCTGCAAATCACCGGAAAAATCAAAAAGATCATTGAAATGGAAGAGGGTTTCAAGGTGATAATCCATATGGACCAAGGCAAAAAAATCGATGATATCGTGCTGCCTTATGTCGCCCACAGGCAATTGGAGATCATCAGGGCACTTCAACATCCGGTATCATAGACTCTCTGCATAGTCTATAGGCCTATCAAATTCCCGAAGAAAAAGAGAGGACCGGTCTGAGTCTGATACAGAGCTTCTGCCTAGGAATAGCCCCTCTCTTGCATTTTTTCTTCAAACCCCAGTTCCGTAATACGAGGAAGTTTTATCTTGAAAAGAGCGCCATCAGGACTGCTTTCATACTGGAGAGTCCCCTTAAGCTGCTTTTCTATGATCGTCTTGCTCATATAAAGTCCCAGCCCCGTACCGTTTTTCTCTCTCTTGGTTGAAAAATAGGGTTCAAACACCTTATCCAGGATATCCGAATCTATGCCTCCGGCGTTATCGCCTATTGTAAGAATGGTATGCTTTTCATTCTCCTCCGTAGAGACCGTGATCCATCTCTCCTCTTTTTTCACCTCTATCAATGCGTCGGCAGAGTTTTTTATAAGATTGAGACAGGCCTGCTGCAGTTCATTGGCATAGGTATAAAAGGCTGTCTTTGCCTGATAAGAACTTCGCAGCTCTATACCGTAGTCTTCAAGCCTCTTATCAACAATCGCAACGGCGTATTCGATAGTATCATGCGCCTGTATCTTCTCTTGTATATTGTTCGGTCTGTAGAAATCTCTGAAACCCGAGATCGTTCGGGAGAGGTACTCTACCTGGTCCAGAATCTTCTCCGATTTCACCATCATATCATCTTCTATGCTTTCGCCCAGGAGCTGTTTGAGCTGGATATTATTTACGATAGCCGAGATATTGCTCAGGGGTTGTCGCCATTGGTGGGCGATCATAGAGATCACCTCGCCCATGGCCGCCTGCCTCGACTGGACGGCCATCATTTTCTCCTGTTCCCTTAGGGCTTTTTTTGCCTCAAACTCCTCGGTAATGTCCTGATAGAGTCCGAGTACCCCGATGATCTCTCCCCCGCTGTTCTTTAAGGGCACTTTTGAGGTAGAGACGGTGACGACTTTACCGTCTTTTTGTGTCTGTTTTTCAATATAGCTCAGCTTTTCTACACCCGAGTCCTGTACTTTTGCATCATCTTCGCGATACAGCCGCGCTTCCTCTTTCCAGACCATCTCATAATCCGTCTTTCCTATGATCTCGCTTACATCCTTCAAGCCGGCATCGTCCAAAAAGGATTGGTTACATCCCAGATAGGTGCCCTCTAAATTTTTCCAAAAAATGCGTACCGGGACGCTGTCGATTATCGTCTTCAGCAGATGTTTCTCATATATAAGCTCTAAGGACTTGGTATCCAGTTTCTGTTTGACCTCTCCCGGCGATTCTGTCTGTATAAAGGCTACAGTCCTGTACTTCCCGCGTATCGTATACTCTGTCTGTGTTGTGATATTAAACCATCTCTCCTTTCCGTCTTTGCAGTTGATCCGGACGGGAAAATCCGCGATATCACTCTTCTCTTTTTTTGATTTCCCAATCCTTTTAAACCATTGCGAAGAGATATAGTCCCGATAGATCCTGTCCCGGTAAGCCTTGAGAAACCAACTCCTCTCATCGGGGATATCTTCTTTCGTATAGCCTATGCTCTTTAAAAAACTTTTGTTGACAAAAACGATCTTATCGCAGGCCTCCCCTTTTTCATTATAGGCCAGAGCGTTAAGAGTAACAGGATTTGGAAGCGTGTCCAGCAGATTGCAGAGTTCAGTTATATTCGTATTGTCCATAGATGAATTCCTCTAATAACCTCGGTGTTCTATTATATCACAATACACATACTAACTAAAAAAAATTTAAAAAAATATCCATTTTTTTAGAACTATTCTCCGTCACCCTCTTTTTACTCCCTCTACCAGGTTGCCCTAACCTCTCTGTGAAGAAGAGAAGGACGACCGCAGGAACAAGCCCCTTCTTGTCATGATTAAATAGCACACAAATCAAGAACCTTAAGAGAACGCTTTGTTTAGAGTAATATAATAAAACCATGAAAAACAAATATCGTATATTTACCGTTTTAATCTGGGGGCCCGTATTTATTATTCCTATCACGGTGGCTGCCATACTTTTTGCCATCGTCAGAAACGAGGAGAAAAGCTATCAGAACAGTCTTCATGCCCTTGAAAAAAACATTATCGAAGAGAGTAAAAAGCGTATTTTTCAAAAAGCAAAAAGTGTAAGCGACCTCATCACTTACGAAAAATCTATCCTTGAACGGGAGCTACATGAGCGTATCAAGCAGCGCGTATATGATGCGCACAAGGTCGCGTCAAACCTTTATGAAAGACATCATAAGAGCATGCCTGAAAAAAAGCTGAAGAGTATCATCATCGATGCACTGCGTCCCCTGTTGTGGAACGAGGGGGAGAGTTTCATCTGGATATTAGACTATAAGGGTATCTTCTACCTGGCACCGGAATACCTCCGTCATCTCGAAGGCAGTTCGATTCTCGATTTAAAAGATGCCTCGGGCAGAGAGATCATCAAAGAGGAGATAGCTCTTTCCCGGTCTGTCGGGGAGGGTTTTATATGGGACACCTTTACCAAACCTCATGGAGTCCCGGGAAAACAGTATAAACAGCTCGCCTTTGTGAAGGCCTTCGGCCATTACGACTGGTATCTCGGTTCGGGCGAGTATTTGGATACTGCCGTCAAAAGAACGAATACCCAGCTTCTAAAAACGATCTCGAGCCTCACTCGACAGAACAATGATCACATCTTTATACTACGGCATAACGGCGATATATTACTGCATCCTCGGGACCCGAAGATAGAGGGTGAAAACGTTTTCACTTCCAATAAACCGCATCTAGCCAAAGTCCGGCCTCTGTTCAAAAGCATATTGAAAAACAGATCCCGGGGGTTTGTCTCCTACGAACCTGAAGACCCTCTTTCGAAACAAGCAAAGAAAAAGACGGTTTACTTCATGCAAATATTTGACACCGATTGGATAGTAGGGTCCGGGTTCGTTTACAACGATATAGCAAAAACAATACATACAGAAAAAGAGAGGACCCGTCTTCAACAAGAAGAGAGCAGAAAAAAGATGTTGACCTTAGGTGTACTCCTGGTACTTCTCTCTTTTGTCATCTCGATCATTATTTCAAGATGGATAGAGAGACAGTTCTTCAACTATGAGAAGAAGATCAAAGGCCAGAACATGGCGCTAAAAGAGCTGAACGAGTCTCTTGAGTCCAAGGTAAAAGAACGGACCCTTAAACTGGAAGAGGCAAACCGGCAACTCGAGAAACTGGCGACTACGGACGCCTTGACCCAGGTCCATAACCGCTACTTCTTTATGGAGTCATTGGAAGCAGAGGTCAAACGATTTCAACGCTATCAAAACCCCTTTTCCCTGATCATGTTTGACCTTGACCACTTCAAACAGATCAATGACAGATACGGTCATCAAAAAGGCGATGAGATACTGGTCTCAACAAGTCAACTAATAGCCCATGCCTTGCGTGAGACCGACACCCTCTTTCGGTTTGGAGGGGAGGAGTTTATGGTCTTACTGCCCGAGACCGGTCTCGACAAGGCTTTCGACATTGCAGAGAGAATGCGACGTCTCATAGAAGAACACGACTTCGGTCTTGAGGCTCCGGCAACCATAAGTATCGGTGTCGCTGTCTTTCAAGAGAGCGACAGTATCGATTCCATTATCCGTAAGGTCGATGCTCTGCTGTATCAAGCAAAGAACAAGGGACGAAACAGTATTTCAAAGATGACTACAGGCTGAAGTCTTAATCTCTATGGCTTGAACGGGCTCTCGGCTTTCTCTTGCTTTGGCCGTTTGCGCCCTCGCCTCTTTTTCTTTGGGCATTGCTTCTGCCACCGCCCGAGTTTCCTCTTCCAGATCCATTGCGGGAGCCTCCGCCGCCTCTTCTGCCTCTACCGCCGCCATTTTGAATCGGTTCGGCCTTGATAGAAGGGTCAGGAGTAAAGCCCTTGATCTGAACCTGAGGAATCTTGTTCTTGGTAAGAGACTCTATGTTTCTCAGGTATTCATGTTCATCGACACAGACAAGAGAGACTGCCTGTCCACTATTCCCCGCACGCCCTGTCCTGCCAATACGGTGGACATAATCTTCGGAGATATTCGGAAGCTCGTAGTTGACGACCTGGGAGAGCTGGTCTATATCGATTCCGCGTGCAGCGATATCGGTTGCGACCAGCACTCTGACCGAGCCCTCTTTAAACTGGGCCAGGGCCTTTGTCCGTGCATTTTGGCTTTTGTTCCCGTGTATGGCTGCAGAAGTGATCCCGTCTTTGCCGAGTTGCTCGCTAAGACGGTTCGCGCCATGTTTCGTACGCGTAAAGACCAGGAC
>CAXGZT010000171.1:0-5330 GCA_964014335.1 uncultured Campylobacterales bacterium
CCTCTCTCCTTTACTGTTTTTTTTTGGAATGTCGTATATATTTAGGTATTTTAGAATTTTTTGATCCGGTTCTCGATTAGGTCGCTTGGACGGAGGTCTTGAATAAGACCGTTTAGGTTTTTTTGAGCGAAGAGTTTCAGTTCAGGCCCTTTTTCGTTTTTCAGCTCGTTGGAGAACCCGCTCTTTGAAAAGAGCAGGTAGATATCGGGCTTTAGCTCTACCGTTTCGCAGACCTCTTTGAGCTTGCTTAGTTCAGACTTTTTCATTTTGGACCTGGAGAACTTCCACGCACCCGCTATGATCTTGCCCGACTTGGTCTTTGCGAGTATGTCTATCTCGTTCGTCTTGTCCCAGTAAGAGCCGATCTTTTGAATCGGGTCGTCCTTGAAGCTCTGCTTCACAAGCTCCATGACAAGGCGCTCGTAGATGAAGTTTGAGAACCCCTGTTCACGGTTGTCATAAGCTTTTTTAAACTCGGTGTAGTCTCCCTCTTTGATCCCCTTGTAGTAGGGTGAGACGGAGGCAAACCAGAAACGCATGAAAGGCAGGGTAAAGAGAAGCCTGTCCGAGATCTCTTCTTTTTCATCAAGCGGTTTCGCCTGAGACGCGTCGCGATCGAGCAGGTCATGGTCTACAAGAAAGTCGATGGCATCTTCGCCCTCTTGCCTGGAGACACGTGCTTTTTTGAAAGCAGAGTGTTCGCGTCCGTCACCCGTAGCCAGTGATGTCAAAAGAGAATGGTACACTTTGTTGCTCTGAGTGATCTTGGTAATGTCACCGTGGATATAGCGGTAGTTCTTCAAGACCTTCTCTTCGATAAGCTCGTCCAGAGGCTTCGACATCTCCACACTCCATCCCATCCCGCCAAACACGGCAAAATATTCGATAGCCTCTTTGAGGTTTTGACATTCATTTTGAAAACAGAAAGAGCGGAACTGTTGGAGCAGGGAGGGATGGTTTGACATGGGGCGGAGCCTTTGATTTATATTGGTGTAATTATACAGGAATAAAAGAGGATAGAAGCTTTTACTATTTTATTGGAGAGGCTTTGCTGCAGTGACTCTTTTTAGGATTATAATTAATGCTGATATTTCCCTAAAAAACGGCTTAGGGAAGAGAATTAGCAGTAGGGATTATGAAAAGAGTTATGCTATTGTGATAGACTCCCAGTGAAAAAGCTTGAAGATGTCGCAATTTCGATCTCTTCAAGCACAAATCACCGTATAAGACAAAGGATGAGAGATGAACAGAAGAGAGGCGATCTTGGCAGGCGGAACACTCGCTGCAACGGGACTTCTAAACGCAAGTGAGTTGGATAAGCCAAAAGCAAAAACGGTTAAAAAAGCTTATGGTACGCAGCATGCGATCAAGCCTTTGAGCTTTGATCCAAAAAGCCTTAAGGGGATTTCTGAAAAGGTCATCGTCTCTCACCACGACAACAACTATGCGGGTGCGGTGAAAAAACTCATCCTGATCCAAAAACAGATACGTGCCTTGCCGAAAGAGGCGCACCCTATAGAGTTGGGGGCCTTGAAAAAAGAGGAGCTGATCGCGCTGAATTCCAAACTCCTGCATGAACTCTATTTCGACAACCTGGGCGGGCAGGGGAAGATCAATGCCCGGATGCAAGAGGTGCTGAGGCAGAGCTTCGGTTCGGTGGATGCATGGAAGGCGGACTTCGTCAAAACGGGCAAAAGCCTCGGCGGAGGTTCGGGCTGGGTGATGCTCTCGTACGTCAAAGAGGCGGGAGTACTCATCAACCAGATCGCGGGCGACCATAGCGACTCGGTGGCAACGGGTGTGCCTCTGCTGGTCATGGATATGTATGAACACGCCTACCATATGGACTATGGGGTAAAGGCGGCGAAGTATATCGGCGCCTTTATGCAGAACATCAATTGGGATATTGTAGCAGAGCGCTGGAGAGAGGCTTAGAATCTTTGTAAAAGACAAGGAGAGACCAAGGCGCATGATGACGGCCCGATAGATCTGTTTCACAACTATTACACATAGTTAGCCTATACTTGGCTAAGAAAAAGGAGATCGCATGAAACTCGTAAAAAACGTATTGAAGACGGTGATACTCTCCGCACTGGCGATTAGCCTGAGCCATGCAGACGAAGCGAAAATGAAAAAGGCCTACTTCGCCGGAGGGTGTTTCTGGGGTGTGGAGTATTATCTCGAAGCGAAAAAGGGCGTCAAAGAGGTCACCTCGGGGTTTATGGGCGGTTTTACGAAAAATCCCAGCTACAGGGATGTCGTCTATACGAAAACGGGACACATCGAGACGGTGGAGGTCGTGTACGATCCCTCAATCGTAAGCTATGAAGAGCTGACAAAACTCTTTTTCGAGATACACGACTTTACCCAGGTCGGCGGTCAAGGTCCCGATATCGGGGAGCGTTATGAGAGTTACGTCTTTTACGGCAGCGAAGAGGAGAGAGCAACAGCCCAAAAGCTCATAGATATCTTGAGCGTAAAGGCCTACAAGGTCGCCACGAGACTGAAGCAAGCGAGCGTATTTTACAAAGCAGACAGCTCTCATCAGGACTATTACGAACGCCACAACAAGCAACCCTACTGCCATGTCTATAAAAAAATATTTTGATAAAAACATCAGACGACGTACTAGGGCTCTTCTTCGGGTCAGGGGAGGCCTCGCCCCAAACTCTGAAACGCTCTTTATCTAAGCTTGATCGGCTTTGAATACGGCAAGAGAGAGCAGATAGAGTCCAAGAGCAAAGAGGATGACCAGGGTAAAACCGAAGTGGATGGCCAGCAGGCCTGCGAGTATCGCGCTGATGACAGAAGCGCAACCGTTGACTCCCCAGGCCCAGGGAATATAGAGACTTTCGGAAGAACGAAGCCTGTCAAGAGCCAAGGGAAAAGGCATCCCCATACAAAGCGCAAGCGGAGCGATAAAGATCAGGCTCAGTGCGATTTTTAGAGCAAGAGGATAAGCGGCCGCCTGGGTAAAAAACGAAGCAAGAGAGTAGCTGTAAAAGAGGCCCAGACCCACTATGCCGAGGACGACTCTGAAGAGGAGCCGCTTTGCAGGGAAGCGTGTGAGCAGACGAGCCGTCCAGAGACTCCCGAGGCCGGCAAAAACCAAAAATGCGGTCAGAACAACCGGTATGGCAAAGATCGGGTGATGTAAAAAAAGAATAAACTTCTGCATCATCGCGATCTCGATGAAGAGAAAGGCAAGGCCTATAGAGAAGAAATAGACGAAGATGCGTAAACGCTCACCTGCGGGCAGAGAGAGTTCTGTTTGTGTTCTAGAGCGAAAATGAAACACGACCAGAGGCAGAAGGATCAGGACTATGCTGCTGACAATGGCGAGTATCAGCGTTGCGAAGAGTATGATGTAACCCATTTCGACCAGTGCAAGACCGCCCTGGTCACGCAGGGAGAAAAGCTCTTCCAGGACGGACCATCTGAAAAAGTGATGGAAGAAAGGCTTGTCGTCGGTGGCCGGGTAGAGATAATATTTATAATCCTGCAGGAACTGATCTTTGGAGCCGCTTAAGAGCGCGGCAGCGGCCTGATAGAAATAGGCCTCTTTGAAACGGTTGAAGCGGTTGGCCTCCTCGGCTTTAATACCCGGATACCAGACAAGGTCGAAAGCACGCGTACGGCAAAACTCTTTCACTTCCTCGATCTCGGATCGAGAAAATGGAGTTTTTTTAACCAGGAGAGTGGAGGTCTGCCACCCCCTGATCAGGACCAGGTGGTGAGCCGCGGGTCCGATTTGACTCTGTTCCAATGCCTTGATGGAAGTGGCAAACATTTTTAAAGCGTCGCGCGGCGGTGTCTTCACCCAACGGCTGATGGAGAGATAGCCCTCCGGACCCAGATGCCGTAGATAGCTCTGCAGGGCCTCAACGGTATAGAGGTAACTCTCGTTCAGCGCGTACAGACCGCTGGCGGATGCGTTAAAGGAGTCTATCAGGGAGATCTGTATCAGGTCGTAGGGCTCCTTGTGGGGAGCTTGAATCCCGCCGAGAAAACCGCGGACATCTCCGGTGTAGACCTTTATATTATCCTGATTGTAGATCCCTCCGCTGTATGCGGCAAACCGCTTGCTCATCAGCTCGATGATCTTCGGATTAAGCTCAACCGCATCGATTTTTCCGCTCTTATGAAAATTGGCCTGCAGGATATCGCTTCCCCCGCCCGAACCGACAATCAGCAGCCGACGGATATCGTTCAGATGGTAAGGGAGGGCAGAGGTCATCTGATCCAGGTACGAGAGCTTTTGAAGCGTGTCGGGATAACGGGTGATCGCCGACATGTTCGAAGCGTCACTGAAAAGTGCAAGCTGCTCGGGCGGCTCCTGAAAGTTGTTCAGACTCAGTCCGGGGGCATGACGAAAAGGGACCTGCAGACTCCGGACAATACTCAGCAGACCCAGGGGAGAGGAGTGTTCTTCTATAAGCTGCGTGCCTTTGATATTCAGTGTTCGGGAGAGCTCTTTATAGGGGGAGGTCTCCAGTTTCCAAAGGTGAAAAGTAGAGAGAAGGAGCAGGCCCGCTAAAAGCGTGAGGAAGGTGAAGCTTCTGTTATTTGTCCAGAAATGTTTAAGAGGCAGTCGATGAAGCTCCTGCAGGGCTATCAGAGTAGCGCCCAGTCCGCTCAGGCTGATCAGCAGAAGTGCGGTGAGGGGAAAGGTGAAAAAAAGCAAAACCACCGCCGCAATACTGCCTAAGCCTGCACCGAGAAGGTCCGTACCGTAGATTTTCGCTATCTGTCCAGAATAATGGACAAAGACCAGACAGATGGCGCTGGCGGCCAATATAAAAGGGATGGAAAAGAGTAGAAAAATCCCCAGAAGATACCATACCTGCCGCAAGTCCCAAAGAAGGGCCTGGGGATTGAAAGGAAGAGTTTGGACGAGCAGAAAGCAGCCTGAACTGCTCAGAGAGAAGAGAAAGAGAAGCAGCGGATAGACGACATGAAACCTGCGGTTCAGTGCGCCTTGCAGCAGTGAGACCAGGGTACCGCTGATACCGTATCCCAAAAGCGCCAATGAGATGACCATATAGGCAAAGTGGTGCCATTGGATGATGGAAAACAGACGCATCAGCAAGATTTCATACGCCAGGGCCGCGGCGGAGATCAGCCCGACGGATATTAAGGGTGCCCTCAGGGAGGTTTCAGCCTTCATGATATCAATGTTTTCCCGTCAAGGGGACAAAACGTACGGGCAGGAGTTGGCGGGTCTGCACTCTCCCGTCGGCGGTTTTGGTGATCAGCAGCAGTTGCTGGGTCATGAAGCTGCTGCCGACGGGGATTACCATCCTTCCCCCCGGTTTTAACTGCTCTATGAG
>CAXGZT010000172.1:0-5264 GCA_964014335.1 uncultured Campylobacterales bacterium
GCTTCTAAGGTACTCTTTCATCGTATCTTGGATAGCGATACCCGAGATATCTTCATAAATACCTGCACTTGCTCTGTCCGAGGCTGTAATGACGCCGATCTTAATTTCCATCTGTTATTCCTTGATTTGTAATGTATGCCCTGCATGATTTATCATATAGGTTGTCGCATAAGGCAAGAAAAACTCTTTGGCTGCCTCTGCATCAATAATTTTGTCTTCACTTCCGAGATAGACCTCTATCTCTACCCCTTTTTCTTGCAGGCTTTTCAGTCCGTCCGCTTTCCAGACGAATGAAAGGAGTTCTTCCAACTCCTCTTCGCCTCCCTCTTTCAGATTCACTCTTCCATCTATGGCAGCCGGCAAAAAACAGGAGGCAAAAAAGTTTTTCAGATAGGCCTCTTTGTCTTTTGAGAAATAGATACTCTGCATGCGCCTGAACTTATCTGTCCTGTTCTGAAAAAAAGCCGGCGAAAAAAGCTGTAGGGTGTCGACGCGTGTCTTGGCATTGAGAGCCTCTTTATAGGCCTTGATAGCACCGTAGGAAAAGCCTGCAACACAGTACCGGGAGTGCTTAAGATAGGGTTCAAAAAGCACCTGATCGTTAGAAAGTGAAAAACCGCTATAAAACTTCATCCATGACTCTCTTGATCTGTTCTTTGGTGATCTGCTCTTTTTCGATCATCTCCTCTTGAAGGGCTGCGACCTGAGCCTGCATCCCGCCTAAGAACTCTTTTGTCTCTGCATAAAGTCTATTGATCAGATATCCCTCGTCTTTTGAACCGGGGATGATCTGCTCCCCCATTCCATACTGTTCAAGCATCAGGGAGATCAGTTTTTTTGCTTCTTTAAGGTCGTGTGCCACGTTTGAGGAGTGCTCTCCATAATGTAACTCGCAGATCACCATGCCCGAAAGCATCACTTTGATATAGGCCAAGAGTTCATGTTTACTGATCAAATCAATATCATAGGCCTTAAGTCCGTCATTGATCATCGTGAACTTTTCAAAAGGCACTTCAAACCAATATGCGCTAAGGGATTTTGCCGCCTGATAAAGCGCTTGAAGCTTTTTCTCCTCTTCAGTGTAGCTTTTCACTTTTCGTTTTCCAAAGACGACCTTGTCTTTGACGGAGAGGACCTCGGCCATGGAGATATTGTGTCTGTTCTGGCGTAAAGCCTCGAGCGCTGACTCGTTCACCAGAGTGGACAAAGAAGCCCCGTTGAAACCGGTGGTCATCCTCGCGATCTCTTTGATATCTACCTCGTGGATCATTTTTTCAAGGTATTTAGCCAAGATAGCTTCGCGTTCGGCCAGAGTAGGCAGCTCCACAAAGACACGCCTGTCAAACCTTCCCGAACGCAAAAGCGCCGGATCAAGGACATCGATCTTGTTCGTAGCGGCAATAACGACCACACCCGAAGCATCTTCAAAACCGTCCATCTCGGTCAAAAGCTGGTTCAGTGTAGCCTCACGTTCATCATTCCTGCTTCCGCCGCGCATCCTGCCCACCGCATCGATCTCGTCTATAAAGATAATCGAAGGCGAATTGCGCTTTGCCTGAATAAAAAGCTCGCGTACGCGTTTTGCTCCCATCCCCACATATATCTGTACAAAAGAGGCCCCGGATTGGTAATAAAAGGGGACATCCGCTTCGCCGGCGACGGCCTTGGCTATCATCGTTTTTCCGACTCCCGGAGGACCGACCAGCAATACTCCGCGAGGCATTTTTGCCCCGAAATTTTTATACTTTTTAGGAGAACGCAAAAAATCAATGATCTCTTCAAGCTCCTCCTTGACATCTGCTATACCCCCCACATCCGAAAAGGTTATATCCGAATGGGAAGAGGATATGGGTTCGCTGAGGCTCACGTTTGAAGAACCGCTTCCGGAGAGTACCTCTTTTGAGCCTTCCCTCTCTTTTATGCCAAAACGGTAGAGAATCCCGCCCGCGATCAGAATAAGGGTCAAGACCATCAATATCTGAACCGCATAGTTTCCAGAGCCTGTTTCTACGGGAACTGCCGAAAGCATATTTTTGTCGATCAAGACGGTCGGTATGCGGTAGGTCTCATCATCCGTGAGAAGATAAACCTTCTCATCCGCCAAGACGGCACGCTTTACCAGACCCTTTTCCAGGAGAGTATTCGTCTGCTCCAGGGTGATGGGTTCAGAACTGTCGCGCAAAAGAGCAAAGAGAAAAAGTCCCAGCAGCACCCCGGCAGAAAAATAGAGTATCCACCGGTTGGTCTTAGAGTCTAGCATAATTCATATCCTCTTTGATCTCATAATCCTCGATAGTGATCCAGTTGCCCATCAGGTCATGCTCACATTCGATCTCGATACGGTTGAAAAACTGGTCCAGTCCTGTATATATCCCCTCTTTCTCACTCTCGACCAAGACCTCCAAGGCCACCTTATGCTCTTTTCTAAAACGAAGGTTATTGGTGCGGATCAGGGCATTGAGCTCATTCATACGCTCTTTGGACACCAGACCGTTGACCTCCCCTTTCATCTGTGCCGAAGGGGTTCTATCGCGTTTGGAATAGGTAAAGGCATGGATATGAGTCAGGGGCATCTCTCTTAAGTTCGACATCGCTTCTTTCCATAAAGCATCCGTCTCTCCTGGATGTCCGACGATAAAGTCAGTCCCCAGGGCAAAGCCTTTCTCATGAAGTTCATTCAGCAGTTTGATATCACTCTCCACCCTGTTTCTTCTATTCATCAGACGAAGCATCTCCTGAGAGCTGTGCTGAATGGCGATATGCAGATGCTTTTCCAGCCAGGGTTCATCTAGCAGCTCTTTAAACTCTGGGGTCACCTGAATAGGTTCCATACTGCCGATACGGATACGGCGAACGCCCTTTATCTGAGAGATTCGTTTTAACAGACCGGCCATAGAACGTTTTTCACCCTGACCGTATGAGCCTACATTGGTCCCCGTAAGGATGAACTCTCCGAAACCGTTGGCCGCTAAACGGGTAATCTGCTCCATGATCTTCTCTTCATCCATACTTCGTCCATCACCTCGGACAAAAGGGATAATACAGTATGAACAGCGGAAGTTGCAGCCCTCTTGAATCTTGATAAAGGCTCGGGATTTGCCGACAAACTCTTCGACGACCGTATCGTCTATGAAGTCCAGATCACCGATCTGATAAAACTTCGTCTCTTTTTTCAGCATCTCGTTGATCTTCGCCTTTTCAGACTGGCCGAAGACACCAAATACCTTATCGGCTTCAAAAAGCGATTCGCCTTTCGTGTGGGCGCCGCAGCCGGTCAGATAGACCTTAACCCCCTTCTTGTTCGCGGCATTAACATAACCGCGGACACCGCTGTCCGCTCCGTTAGTCACCGTACAGGAGTTGACGATAACAATATCCGCCTCTTCTTCGTTTTGCGTGATATCGTAGTCTTTGAGATGCGAAAGCATCACTTGCGAGTCAAACAGATTTGTCCGACATCCAAAGGTCTTGATGAATACTTTCTCACGATTCGACATGAAGCGCTCCGCTGTAGTTAATTTCGACTTTTTTCATTACCACTCTACCTTAGGGCCCGTCTCTTCGCCAGGTATCGGCAACTGAGCCCGGGCTTTTTCAGCTGTATTGAGATGAAGGGTCTGGGTAGGGTATGCGATCTCGATATCATCCGCCTCATTAAAAGCCTCGATGATCTCCACGGATATCGTACTCCTCAAGGTCAGCGTCGCATAGGCATTTGTAAGGTACCAGGCACTGATACATACCCCGTTTGCTTCCGCAAACGAGAAGATACGCGGCTCAACATTGGTGTTCTTGAGGCTGTACCGGTTTCGTAACTTGTTCAGTTGGGTACGGGTGATGTCCGTATACCCCTTAGAGTATTTACGCGTGATCTCTTTGGCTATGTGGATCGCTTTACGGTGGTTGGAGTCAAAGCTGACCGTTATATCAATCCCGTCCCAGACCGTTTTGAGCGTTGCGTGGGAGTAGTTTCCGATGAGCGTCGTGAAGATGTAATTGTTCGGTATAAAGATAATACGACCCGCTCTACGGTTGGTCTGATAAGTCGTCAACGTGATGTCTTCAAGGATGGTTATACGCAGCAAAGAGATATCAAGTACGTCACCGACATACTCCAGGCCCTCTTTCATCACACGGATCCTGTCACCCACATGGACGGAACCGCTGACCAGGAGGACCAGCCAGCCGAGAATAGACATAAACCAGTCTTTCATGGCAATCGCGATACCGGCGGAGGCAAAACCAAGCACGGTGACGAGGTAACCGACATTGTCTATATATGAGAATGCGACGATCAAAAAGATCAAGGTGACGTTCAAAAAGGTGAGCATCTTGTGCGCCATGTAGATGCGTTCATTATCCGTGATATATCTTTTGATGATCAATTTGCTCAAAAAGAACAGCACAAAGAGAACCAGGATAATGATGCCCAGATTGAAAAGCTTCCAGGTTTGAGCATTAATATCTTTTTGTACCTGAGTCTCAACAGAGTCAATACGCTGGGCATAAACAACGGAGGCCTTTCGTACCGTCTCAAGGGCACCTTCAAAAACCGTTAGCTTATGCATGTCTTCAAGCGATACCGACTCATCCTCTTTGCTCTTGCTCAGCAGTGAGATTTCCGCACTCAAACGTGCTTTTTTCCGTAAGAGTACGAGATACTCCCGAAGATCGCTCTCTCTTTGAAGATACTCTTTAACCTTGCCGTCAACCAGCTTGATATAGGAGAACGCCGTGAAGATCCCTATAGGGTTGCTCACCTCGGGTGCTTCCGGAAGTTCGTCGGGAATAAGGAGGTCTTTAAAAGGGACATTGTCCTTACCCTGCAGCAGATCAATCTGGTTGGTGAGAATCTGTTCTCGTGTTTCCAGTGCGTTGAGTTCATCTCTTACTTCGAAACTGCTTCTTCGCTTGGAGAGTTTTTTGATCTTTTTACGAACCTCTTGAAGCTCTTTTGCCACATCAAGATAGGTCGTATAGGAGTCATAGCTTTTTTGCCATAAAACGCCCTCTTTTTCCAGAGCTTTTACGGTATTGTCCATATTGACACGAAGCGAAGCTATGCGCTCATCTATTTTTATCCTCTCCAGCTCCTGCGTCTGATTTGCATCGCTGACCTCTTCCGCAAGGAGTAACGCAGAAAGGGAAAGGAGGAAAAAAAGGAGTCTATTCACTCTTTTTTCCTGCATAGGTCTTAAGCACATCCATGACGATCTCTTCCGGGATATCATCTCTGAGCTCTACTCCGCCGATATGCTCTGGGA
>CAXGZT010000173.1:0-5243 GCA_964014335.1 uncultured Campylobacterales bacterium
CCGACTCAAGGTGCAAAGCGACGTAGAAATAGATAAGAAAAAGCTTTTGCCTACTCCAGAAGATCCCTGTAGTCATACTTTACCGGATTGATAAAGATCTTTCCGTTTTGACGAAAAACCCTCTCGTCCCGTCCCACCAAACGCTTAAAGCGATTTTTGATGCGTTGATGTTTCGCCGGTTTATACTCTTTTAGTTTCAGAAACTTTTTTAGGTGTATCGGTTCGCTTTGCAGGGCTTCGACATCGACTACATCGACAACACTCTTTCGAAACATCTCTTTTTTCCCTGGATGCGGACTTGACTCCTCCTGCTCTTCGGCAGCGGGTAAAAACTTTGAGCTGATGGTATGCAGGACCTGTTTTAACTGTTCGTCACGCTCTTTATAGATCTCTTCTATCTTCTTTTTTTCCTCGATAAGCATCTTCTCTTTCTGGTCTCTGAGGCGAGAATTCTGGATCTCCAACTCTTTAACTTTCTCTTTCAGACTGAGGTTTTCATCTTCGATATAGCTGTAATATTTATCATTGACAGCCTCTTGTTTCTCTTCGGCCGGTTCATCTATAAGGACATACTTGCTGCCATGCTCGATAACACAGTCCAGACTTCCTCTGCGGATCCGGTTGTGGATCGCCTCTTTGGAAACCTTGAATCTCTCTGCGGCCTGGGCCACGCTCAATTTTGGCATGCTGATCCTTCATCTGTATTGCACATTTTAATCAAAGTGTCCACCAGGCGCATATCCAAGTGCCCCTGCATCTGCTTCTTCATGATAGAAATCGCTTGAAAGCTTGTCATAGCATCTTTGTATGAACGTTTGGTCGTCAGAGCATCGAAGACATCGCAGACAGCGATAATACGCGGAAAGAGCGATATCTGCTTGTCACTCAGACCATCGGGATACCCGCTGCCGTCGAGTTTCTCATGATGGCTTCTGACCCCCGCCAAAATACGCTTGTCTCTTATTCCCATTTTCACGGCTATCTCATATCCTTCGGCGGGATGCTTTTTCATGTGCTCAAACTCGCTATCTGTCAGTTTGCCGTTTTTGTTGATGATATCCCAGCCTACCTTGCTTTTTCCAAGATCATGGATCATCGATGACATGCCCATATCTTCCAGGTCCTTATCCTTCAGGCCGATAAACTTGGCCAGGCTCAGGGAGTAGATGCTGACATTGATAGAGTGGGTATGCGTATAATAGTCATGTGCTGCTATTTTCATTACCGAAGAGAGTGTGGCCTCGTCTTGCAGGACAAGGTTTACGAAACCGCCGACTATGTCCTTGCTCTTTTCCATGTTTCCCAGAGCGTCAGGATTCTGGAACAGCTCGTCCATGACCGCAGAAGCCTTTGTGTAAACGATATCCGCTTTATCACGAAAGGGTATATCTTTGTTGTTCGCTATAGTGTTAAGATGCTTCTGTGCATAGAGCTTATATTTTTCATACTCTTCATCAATGATATATAACTGTTCTATCTCACGCAAGCGTACCTTGTTGTCACCGTCGACGACACTGTCGCTCTGCAAGAAAAGGCTCATCTGCGTCTTCGTGTCGTTTGTCTCATAGAGCTTGAAATCAAGCTTGGCACCTTCGGTGATCAGACGCTTGTCAATGGACTTGTAGGACGTTTTCTTCTGCTCTGCCATGGCATCTCTTCCTACCGGAAGTTCTCAAAGACCAAAGGAGCATCCCACTCCATACTTCTTATATGTTTCATCGCCTTTTGAAGATCATCCAAGTTCTTGCCCTTCACGCGGATATAGTCGCCTTCCAAGACGGCATTTACCTTCATCTTCTGAACTTTAATCTCGGCTATGATCTTCTTCGCCTCTTTTGACTCTATGTAGTCGACGATCTTAAAGACCTTCCGTCTGTCTCCGCCGCTGGCGTCTACGACCGATGCCTCATCCAGGACCTTCGAGCTGAGCTCGCGTTTCAAAAGCCTTCCGACTATAATATCCTCCAAGGCCTCCAGTTTGTTATCGCTCGAAGAGGTAAGGGTCAATGTCTTTGCTTTTTCGTTATAGTCGATCTCTGCCGTAATGCCCTTAAAGTCATACCGGTTCACGACCTCTTTAAGTGCCTGGTTAATCGCATCTTTGAAATTTTGCATACTTATCTTTGCCGAAATATCAAAGGAGTGTTCTTTTGCCATACAAATCACCTAGTTCTGTTTTGTTTAAGTATAGCTGGTTAATACTTATAAACTATTTTAGCAAAAAACATCGCAATACTTATTTCCTGTGATATAATATTTTAGTTAAAAAAACCTCAATCCTCCAGGGAACTCTTCATGTTTAATAAACTTCTAAAAAATGCCAGTATAAAACAGCGGATCAACTATCTTCTCGCTATCGTTACCGTATCGGTCGTCGGGGCAGCTCTTTTTGCCTTTAACTCGCTCAGCAGTATAGGCAGTCAATATAATGACCTGAACCACCACTCGACTGCCGGGGCCATACAAACCCTGGAGATTCAAAAGGACCTGAATTATATCTCCCGCACCTCAAGGGATATTCTCCTTGGCGGAAACTATGAAAAAGATATGCAGAAGCTTCGAGACCGGATGGAGAACATACGCCGTACCTTTGACAAGCTTGCAGAGACTATAGATGACGAAGCCTCTTTGTCCCTTATCAGAGAAGCCAAGCGCTCTACCCTTCTTTTTCTGGACAACTCTTACAAGATGATGAACACTCTCTCCAAAGAGGAGATACAGAACAATACGAGGCAGAACTATAAGCAGTACAAAGAGACCCTTACGCCTTACGCTGTCAGCTCCAGGGATGCCTTTCAAAAGGTCATTAAGCTCAAAGAGGAAGAACTTGCACGGGCCTCCGAGGATATGAACAGTGAAATTACCTTTTATAAGTTCTTCTTTCTTATCAGCGGTTTTATGATCACCGCACTGGTCATACTTTTTGCCTCTGCCGTACGCTCTTCCATCACAAAAGCTTTAACGCAGTTCACTCAGGTCATGCGAAATTCCGCCAATGGAAACTTTGAGAAGACCCAGATAGATGAGAAGGACCATACCGAACTCGGACAGATGAACCTTGCCCTGCAGCAACTCCTTCATCAGGTCTCCTTTTTTATCGAAGAGATCAACATCTCATTTACTAACGCTACAAAAGGGAACTTCGAGCGTACTATCTCCAAAGAGGGCATGCATGGCGAGTTTACCGTCGCCATCGAAAACATCGGACAGAGCCTCGGTGTCATGAAGGAACAAGATGCCAAGAAGCGCCGGGATGCGCTAAACTCTAAACTGAGTACGCTCAGCAGCAGTGTCATCGAAGGAATGGCCGGTATTCAGAGTGATCTGAAAAACAACATCCAGGCCCTTAAGGACGTTACCAAGGCGACCAAGTCGGCGGCGGAGCTCTCCAACAACAGTCGCTCCGACATCGGAAACATTGTAGAAGAGCTGCAGCGTTTGATGGAATATACGGCTAACAACAACGAAGCCATCACCTCTCTCGCCACCCAAGTCGTAGATATCACCTCGGTAATACAGCTTATTACGGATATCGCGGACCAGACAAACCTTCTTGCCCTTAATGCAGCTATTGAGGCCGCACGTGCGGGTGAGCACGGACGGGGCTTTGCGGTCGTTGCGGACGAAGTCAGAAAACTTGCCGAGAGAACCCATAAGGCGACTTCGGAGATCTCCGTCTCCATCAAATCTCTGCAGCAGGAGATGAACGATATCCAGAGCAGTTCCGAACATATGCGCGAAGTTGTCGAGACCTCAAGCGAAAAGATCACAAATTTTGAAAATACGATGATAGAGCTTAATGAGAGCTCAAACAATATCGTTGACTACTCTTACAAAATGGAAAACTCTACCTTCGTCGTCTTGGCAAAAATCGATCATGTCGTCTACAAATCAAATGCTTATACGACGATCATTACCGCCACAGAGCATCTTGAGGTCAGCGACCACCACAGCTGCCGTCTTGGAAAATGGTATGAAACGGAGGGCCAAAGAAGGTTCGGCGAGAGCGCGTCATTTAAACGCATACCCGCAGTGCATAAAATCGTACATGACAACGCCAACGCCAATGTCGCCTATATTTCTGACGGGGTTGAAGATTCGCATGTTCCTCATGGAGATGCACTTATTGCCCGGTTTAACGAGATGGAAGACGCGAGCAGAGAGCTCTTTACGCTGCTTGACAATACCCTTATCGAAGCAGAGTCATAAATCTAGAATACCGCTCGAGAGACGCTTTCCGGCTAGAAAGAGCCGAAATCCGGTGTCCCGTCAAAACCTCCCGGGCTTCCTTGAAAACTCATCCCCCCACCGAAGTTCGGATCCATAAACCCCATTGTGCCGCTTTTACCTCTTAACATGGCAATATCCTGTTTCGGTGCTATTCCCTGGGGACAAACGGGAACACACTCGTTGCAAAGCGTACAGTCCCAGATTCCATTACTCTGGACACTCTCTATCTTTTCTTGCGTGTCCTGTTCACGGATATCCGATACATACCTCCATGAGCGTGTTAGGGCAAAGGGACCGAGAAACTCACTGTTCACCGCATAAACCGGACAGGCCGAAAAGCAGGATCCGCAGAGAATACAGTCACTTTGCACCTCGTTGACTTCGGCCTGCTCAGGCAGGACTTCGTCGTTGCTGCTGTTATCGCTGCTCCAGGCCTTGGCTATAGTATTAAACCTCATCATCTTTTCCACATCCACGACAAGGTCACGAATAACGGGAAGGTTTTTCATGGGTTCGATCAGATCGTCCTCGTCCAGTTTATAAGAACAGGCCAGCTCTTCTGTGCCGTTGACACGCACCGCACATGAGCCGCATACACCGGACCGACATCCCGCTGTAAAGCTCAGGGTGGGGTCTATCCTTGTCTTAATATAGTTCAGGGCCTCTAAAAGTGTGATATTTTCATGAGGCAGCTCGTATTCTAAAATATCTTCGCGCACTTCGGGCTCTGTCGTATACCGTTTAATCTTCAGGTTCATTTTTTTCCCGCCTTAGTCACAATATTCTCGTTCTCGGGGTTCATCATCATCTTCAAACTCATCTTCACAACAACCCTCGCCCCATTCATCAGCAGGATACAAAAAATCGTTCTCATCTTCAATAAGCCCATTCTCTTCTATCTCTTCAGCACTGATACCGGTTTTACGTTCATTATTCATATCTTCTCCTAGACCTTGAAATCGACGCAGAGGACATCTGCCTCGCGCCAGGATATCGTATGCGCTCCATAGACT
>CAXGZT010000174.1:0-5235 GCA_964014335.1 uncultured Campylobacterales bacterium
GTAGAGGGAAACTTGAGCGAGAAGCAAAGGGTTCTCCTGCCCGTCTTTGCGGCCTTTGGGGGGATGCTTGTCCCTGCACTGGTCTATGCCGGGTTTAACTGGAATGGGGGTCCCGCGCTAGAGGGCTGGGGTATACCCGTTGCAACGGATATCGCCTTCGCTCTGGGAATCCTCTCCTTACTGGGACCGCGTGTTCCCCCGGGACTGAAGGTCTTTCTCTTAAGCCTGGCAATCTTTGACGATGTCGGTGCTATTTTGATTATTGCCCTCTACTATACCGAACAGCTGGCCCCGGTTTCCCTGGGGATCGCGATCGTTATCCTTGGACTTTTGATACAAATCAACCGCTGCTGTATCATCAATAATTCAGTCTATATCTTTTTAGGACTGATTCTTTGGGTCGCTCTTCTCAAATCAGGCGTCCATGCCACGCTGGCCGGTGTCTTAATAGGACTTTCCATCCCGATAAAAAGCAATGAACAGAGTTTCAAGGAGTTGCAGCACTCGCTCCATGCACCGGTCAATTTTATCGTCCTCCCCCTGTTCGCTTTTGCCAACTCCGGGATCGTTTTCACATCACTTCATTTAGAAGAGCTGACGAGTGATGTCACTCTTGGGATTGTTGCGGGACTGCTCTTAGGAAAGCAGGCGGGGATCTTTCTATTCAGCTGGATCGCTGTGAAAACGGGGATGGGCCGTTTGCCCTACGGTGTTAACTGGCCACAGATATATAGTGTCTCGGTCCTTAGCGGTGTCGGTTTCACAATGAGCCTGTTTATAGGATCGCTGGCCTTCGAATGCAGCGCTGGGGACTGTTATGATATCGTCGACAACCGGCTGGGAGTTCTTATCGGTTCGCTCCTTTCGGGTATTTCAGGGTACCTTCTGCTCAGATACCAGCTGCACAAAAAAGCCTCTGTATGACCTGCCTTCCCAAATCAGAAAAGAGAGTGATCAAGCCCCTATGAATTTCACGAAGATAGACGCACTCGACACGCCTGCCTTAGAGGTATACCGACAGTTGAGGGACAGGGCCTTCACCCAGGACAACAGCTTTATCGCCGACAGTCCCAAGGTCGTCAATATGCTTTTAAAGACTTCTATTGAAGTAAAGAGTATTCTAGCCACAAAAGAGTATTTTGAAGAGTTTGAAACGCTCGTCTCGGCCAAAGAGATCCCTCAGCTTTTCCTCGCAGACAAAAAGCTGATGGAGCAGATTGTCGGACACAGAGTCCACCATAATTGCATGATGCACGGCGTTCGTCCTCAGCAGACTCCCCTAGATCGACTAGGAAATCATATTATCATGCTAGACGAAATATCTTCGACAGAAAATATCGGGTCCATCGCAAGAAGCGCTGCAGCCCTGGAAATGGATTCCTATCTCCTTCCTGAGCAGGGACCTCATCCCTACGGAAGACGCGCACTCAGAGTCTCTATGGGGCATATCAGCATGCTTAAGACTCATCTTTATCATGATATTTTTTCTACCCTGGATGCACTAAAGGCCATGGGGTATGTGGTGTTTGCGGCAGAAATTACCGAAGACTCAATACCCTTGTCCCAGATAGGAAAGAGTCCTGAAAAATGGGTACTTCTGATGGGACACGAAGGAGAGGGTCTTTCAAAAGAGGTCCTAAAGGCCTGTGATAAGGTTGTCCACATTGAGATGGCAGAGGGGGTCAAAAGCTTCAACGTCGGTGTCGCTGCCTCTATTTTGATGTATCAATTGAAACAAAAATAAGATTTTATGATACAATCTCTGCTAAGATGAAAAATAAAGCAAACCCACTTAAAATCGACAAGAAGCTCAATAAAATAATCTTCATTGCCATAATTTTCATTCTATTTTTATCAATGTTCCTGCTGATATACTCTTTTTCTTCGAATAAAGAAAAAAAAGTCGGTCATAAAAACTTTGGTTCCAATAAGCTTTCAGCCAAGGTCCATAGAAGGTTTGCAATCGAATCCGCCAAGGACAACATATATAACCTTGGACAATACCAAGTAAACCTGACTCAAAACCAGCTCCTGATCTTGAACCTTTCGATACGATCCAGCATCCCATCATTTGACACCCTCTCAGGCAAGAACATTGTGATTCAGAACTCCGTTTTGGAGTCTTTTTCCAATTATGGCTCTATTCGTATGCCAAAGAGTCTCTCAGGCAAAGAGCAAATCAAAAAAAATATACAAGAAAACATCAATCACAGCCTTGGCTACAATCTGGTCGAAGAGGTCTATTTCAATACTTTTATCATCCAATAGCTTCCAAACCAGCAAGGCAGTCACTCGGCTGCTCCTTAAAAAAATGCTCTGCACGCTATTTTATCTCAAAGGCATCAATGGGGTCTTCAAATGCGATAAACAATATACAGGCCTCCCCTGCATGGCAATAGGCCTTGTGCGGTTTTTTAGCCGGTCCATAAGCATAGCTGCCTGAGCTCAGAGCCTTAACACTCTCTCCCTCATAAACAACGTCCATTTTCCCGCTCACTAAGACCATTCGTTCCGGTGAGGTATGCCAGTGAAGGGGAATCTTAAAATCTTCGGGGACCTTGCAGAAGATGTCGCTATTCTCCTTTGCCGGGTCTCCGTGAAGTACCGCTATCTTACAAGCCTCTCCTAGAAATGCGGGACATGGACCCCACTGAAGAGTAGGGTCCTCAGCCGCTTTGGACAAGGACAACTCATCCGCCTGAGCCGTGAACAGCGTAAGGACGAAGGCAACAGCAGGCAAAAATCTACCTTTTGCATGAAAAAAAGCTTTGTGAGAGAACATGACAACTCCTTTAAGGTATATAGTATCCATCTATTGATTCAGGTAAGTATGTCATTGATAGTATTTAAAGACATTGAATTTAATATTTTAGAAAACAATATTAATCATACTTATATCGTCCGTGCTTTACGGCAAAAAGCATATAGACTGAGGGGCTTCATTCTTTCTTAACTTTTAAGCCTAGACTTTTACTTCATTATATTATTGGTACAATATCAGCATAATTCGCCCATTACATCATAGGATTTATAATGTCAGCACAACTTTCAAAACTGCATGTGAGGTTTATTCAAAGCCAAAAGAGTTTTCTTCTGCTTAGAGAGAAGGAGAAAAACGGAGAGAATCTTCCTATCACTCAGCTTTACGTAAAAGACAAGCAGAACTTTTATTTCATCAATATGAACACTCCTCTTCAAGAAGAGCAAAATCTAATTATACAGTTCAGAGAACCTACACCCGCTCTTAACTGCTTAGACTGCGGTGTGCACATGCACGAGATCCAAAAAGGGAGCGAAGAGTACGAAGAGACCCTACTTTTTTTCAATGTTGAGGCCTCCGAGGTGAACCAGCTCCTCTTATTGACTATAGAAGAGATCAGCAGTCTCTGATCTTCCTCAACAACTCCTTGTTCTCCTTACTTTAGCCCCTTATGAAGCTGTAATCAAGGGGTAATTCTTTCGTAATAAAACCATTCTAGGATTCCGTTAATAAGAAGAAGACTTCTTACAAAGGGAAGAGATGATAAAAACGTTACTAATAACTTTTACGGTTGTATTTGGGATTGCAACGGCAGTATTTACAGATAGGATGGGGCTTTTCATAGATGAGATAGGGACAAAAAACAGCAATGGAGAATGCCCTGATTTCTCAAAACCTTCGGGCAGGCTAAGTGGAAAAAGTGTCTGTATACTAAGCGGAGTCTATACCGATAATATCACCTTGAGCAGTGAGATACTCTGGGCTTTGGAAGACGAGGTCATCATCGGAGGGGACAACAGGGACAGTGCCGTTTTAAGCATTGAAAGCGGTACGCAGATCTTCGGCCAGAGCGGAGATGATTATCTTTTTATCTCACGCGGTTCAAAGATATTTGCCGAAGGAACAAAGGAAGAGCCTATTGTTTTTACCTCCAAAAAAGACGTGATGGGGCTTGCTTCAAAGCATCATAAGGGAGAATGGGGCGGGATAGTCATTGCCGGAAATGCCCCGACAAACGTTGACGGCGGTGAGCAGTTTGAGTTTGCCCTGACAGGAGGAAGCTTTGGCGGAGACAATCCGCATGACAGTTCAGGTGCCCTCACCTATGTGCTTATCAAGTATGCCGGGAGCGAAGTCGGCTTGGATAAAGAGCTTAATGGACTGAGCCTGGGCGGTGTAGGCGACAAAACCCTGCTTGACTATATTGAGGTCTATAATAATTATGATGACGGTATCGAACTCTGGGGAGGTACCGCCAACCTGAAACATATCGTTCTTATCGGCAATGGAGATGATAATATCGATACTGACCATGGCTATCAGGGCAAGATGCAATATGTTTATATCAAACAGACAAGTACGACCTCAAGAAACCCGAGAGGGATCGAAGCGGATAACCTAAGCGGGGACTTTACGGCAACTCCGATAGCAAGACCTGTCATCGCTAACTTCGAGATGCATGGCAGCAAAGACTCACATGAGGGAATTCTTCTTCGTCGCGGAAGTGGAGCAGTGCTGATCAACGGATATGTCGACGGCTTTAACAAATGTTTCGGTATTCGCGACAGGGCCAGTGCCAAAAAAGGAAATATCGAACTACAAAGTGTCTCTTTGAACGGCTGTGAAGAGAAGATCTTCGCCTATAAAAAAGCGACGGGCGTCAATCTTGAGAAGGTGAAGGAGATCTTTTATCAAAGTCCTACAAATAGAACCAACAGCATTACCCAGGCACAGAACGTTCATGAACTCACGCAAAGTCCTTTTTTTGATGAAGCACTGTTTGTGGGAGCCTATGCGGCTGATGATGACTGGCGCCAGGGTTGGAGTGTTGGCTTAGATGAGTAATTAAAAAGGCTAACTATAGGGCAAAGCTATCGTAAAACATGCCCCGATATACTCGGTTCCATCCACGTCAAAAGAGCGGTTGCTTGCAGTAAGCGACCCCTTCATATGTTTTTCAATCATCTCCTTGCTCATATACAGTCCGATCCCTGTTCCCTGAGCCTTGTGCTTGGTCGTAAAGTAGGGATCAAATATTGAAGAGAGGTTCTCTTTGGAAATCCCCCCTCCATTATCATATATTTTTACGATGACATGGGTAGACGTTTTGTTCATGGAGATAAGAAGATATTTTTTCGCGAGGTTTTTCTCATCTAAAACATCTTTGGCGTTATTGAAAATATTAATGAAGACCTGCATTAATTCGGACGGATAACCGATCAGTTTCGTTTTAAAAGCCACGTGCTCTTCTATGA
>CAXGZT010000175.1:0-5189 GCA_964014335.1 uncultured Campylobacterales bacterium
GAGATCAATGTGGGTCTCGTGGGCTCGGAGATGTGTATAAGAGACAGAGGTTCGTACGGCGCGAAAGTCGTTCAAGGTCATAAATATTCCGCAGGCTCTCTTCCAAAAGTTTGACGTGTGACATCACTTTTTCAGCTAAACCGTACCGCCGCCTTAGTTCTTCCTCTTCCATGATCGGGTTCAGCAGACGCTCTTTCAGAAGACGCTTTCCTATGGCCGTGACCGACTTGTCAACAAGGCGAAGCAGGGTCATCTCATCTCTGTCTTTGGATATTACGCCCAGTTGTTCAAAGGCAGAGTTTCCCAGATACATATAGCGTTTATTGTCGATAAGTTCAGGTCTGGAGAGCTTTTGGATGATATGGAAATCATGTTCGATCACGAAATGCACGAGTACCGCCAGGGCTTCGGATATCATAGGGGTACGTTCAAGGTCCAGATGCTCGATAGGCGAGAGCAGAGACTGTATCTGATAGACCCGCATAAAAAGCTCATTTTGATACTCGATACGCGGGCGCTGATTGTTCACGCTGTAGGTATAGTGTTCGTCGATCTCCAGGTAGCGCAGTATATGCTTTTGATCATCTACGCCTTCTAGAAAGCTGAGCACGACTTCGGAGGTCTTGTAGACATGCAAGAGGTTGAAGATCTCGTCCAGGGCAAAGTTTTGGTCTTCGCTCGTTCCGTGCGCCTCATATAGGAAAGTCTTTCCTGTCGTCACATCGATAGCGCTGTAGCCGACAGAGTAGATATCTTTATGCTTGTCCACAAGAAGGGAGACGATATAATTGTCTTCACTGCCTATCGTATAATCGAAATTGGTACCCGGAGAGATGATCTTTGCCACATAACGGCTCACCTTGGGCGGTTCACCCCGCTGTTTGATATAGATGATCGTATATTTCTGCTCCTGGATGAGGCGGTTAAGGTAACGCTCAAAGGAGATGGTTGGGACTCCCGCAAGCAGGGGGTTTTTGGCAGAGTTTTCGATAATGGTCTTGTTCTTCTTGGTAAGCTGAATATTCAGGAGTTCCGCCATCTCTTTGGCCTTGCCCAGCTGAAGCTCCTCGTTATTTACCTCATAGACCTCTACGAAGGTGCCGATCTCCATAAATACAACGGTGTTCGGACCGTATTTCTCTTCAAAATGCTCTTGAAGCTTGAAGTAGACCTCGGTCAAAAGTAGCTTTTTATCATTTAAAAGTGTATTTACATCCTCAGCTAACATAGACCACCATCATTCATATTTCGCGTATTATACCAAAGCCTTTAAAAAGCTACTTTAAACAAGAGGCCTCCTCTAAAACTCCCGAACCAAAGAGGGAGCTTGAAGACAAGGGCGCGGTATAGTTATTTTATATATTATTCGTTAGAATGGTAAAATGATTTAACAAGATGAATTAAGGGATGAGAATGACGAGACCTGAACCTGTTGACCAAGAAGTATTTTTTGATGGAAGAAGCCTTATATCGGAAACTGATACGAAGGGTAATATCACCTATGTAAACAGAAAGTTTGTGGAGATGTCGGGTTATTCCAAAGAGGAGGCTATCGGTCAGCCGCACAATATCTTGCGCCACCCCGATATGCCCCGCGCCGCTTTCGATCAGATGTGGAAAACCATACAGAGCGGAAAGACCTGGGAAGGTTACGTAAAAAACCTCCGTAAGGATGGAAAGTTCTATTGGGTCATCGTCAATATCGTTCCTACCCTGAATGATAATGGTGAGATCATCGGCTATATCGCTTCACGTAAGGTTCCCGACCGTAACCAGCTCAAGACGGTAGAACAGACCTATAAAGAGATGCTCGCTGCAGAATAAAGCCTTCAGCTCTTTTATATGCTTCTATTTCTGCATTCTTTCCTACAATTTAACTCTACTTAATTTTTACCTTACAGATATATATTAATTTAATTTGTTTAATGATATTATGTCCTCGATTATAAAGAAAGGGATAGTAAACATGGGAAAATTATTATGTGTGTTCTTCGTTTTTCTCGTAACGATAACATCAATTCATGCATCGGAATATGACGTTTTTATTGGGGGAGAAGCAGGACTTAGTTGGGCAGACTTTAACGGTCCAACGGGGAAGTACCAGAATAGAGAAATCACTACCTATGGTGTAAAAGGCGGTATTGTAAATAATAATACACGTATATATATGTCTTATCAATATTTAGATGCTTTTGAAGATTCAACAACACGAAGTGGGGAGTTCCAAACGCTTAGTATGAACACTGAGGCTTTTACAAAACCGGAAGATATCTTTGGACTTTTTGATCTTATGTTTTTTGCTGGCTTGCATCTAGGTGCGATAAATGTAAATGTTGAAGCTAATTTTGGTGAGTCTGATAAAACTGCATTTTTATATGGCTTTCAAACTGGTATACTCCTGGATTTTGGCCTACCAGTTAACCTTGAAGCCGGTTATCGGTACTCACTAAGCACCTTTTCAGATGTACAAACAGATTTAGATAAGTTGCAAGTCGCATATGGCGGCATAAATATTAAATTTTAAAAAGGAGATTTAGATGCATATTAAAAAGTTTTTTGTCTTGGTTATAAACCTACTGTTAGTCAGTTTTATAGCAGGGTGTGGAAGTGATCCAGAGGATGATCTTCCGACCGACAGCACAAAGGGCATTACTGGAAGCAGTAATTATATTGTTAATTCGGCAACGACATTTCAAGAAATTGCAGCTATTTCAGGGATTGTAATGAAAGCAACTACTGCTGGTGGATCAGAATCTATTGGCGGGTTTGCCATAGAAAAAAACAATTCACGTCCCATAGCAGCCGCAGCTAATGGATATGTTACAACCGGCGAACTACGTGAAGTTATCTCACTTATTGGTGCCGCCGGATATTTAACAGACCTGTCAACAATTAATGAACAAGTATTTACTAAATATACAGAGTTCACTGTTGGTGATTATAGTTTTACAACCTCAACTGCTCAAAGAACTGTCGATATTGCTAATCAAATAGCAAACACATTAGGTGCCACCACCGTCACCTTACCTGCAGGAACAGGAATAACCAGTACTTCATTTAGAATGTTTCTTACGGTCACCTCTTTTAATAGCCGTTACTACTATACCGCTTCTATCTCACCGAGTGCAAGTGCCATTTTTGAAGAAAACTTTGCACTTATGACTGCTCTTTCAAGCGGTACTAACTATACTGGAACCAATGAACGTTTAGTATCCAGTACACAAGACTTTTTAGGCCGGCCAGGCACTGCTAATACAGCAGACTTCTTATTTGTTATTGATGATTCTGGTTCTATGGCAACTCACCAAGCGGCATTATCGGCAGCAGCTACTGATTTTGAAGCCGCTATTAATCTAGCAGGCATAGATTATAATATTGCTATTATAACAACAAGTGATGGTGCAGATGGTACAGCTTGTACTGAAAACTGTTATGACCGGTCTGTTCAGAATGTCGGTATTATTGATAATGACATTAATCTTTTTAAAGCTGAAGTCAATGATATAAACACTAGCGGAAGCGGTACTGAAACAGGTATTTACAACGCAGAACAATCATTAAAGAAAACAACAAACGGTGATTCATTTGACGGTCTTTTAAACACTTCGCCCTTAAGCTTTCCTCGTGACAATACACAACTAAGTGTTGTTCTTTTAAGTGATGAGGTAAGTCAATATGAAGCTCGTGCCGGGGTCCCATTCAATACAGCCAACAATCTATTTGTTAGAGATGATATTCTGTTTAACTCTATTGTTGACACTGGTCTATGTGGTGCAAATTCTTTTTATCTTCCTGGTGAAGAGACTAATGGGCAATATGACGACCTGTCCATTGCAACTGGTGGTCTAGTCGCTAATATTTGTAGCGGAGGAGCTACTCCAAGCTTTAGTGCAGTAATGCAAAATATCGTCTTCCAAGCAGCTGGGGCGTATCGTTTAAACCAAGACTTCACTAAGCCCAACAGTCTTGTTGTCACTGTGGACGGAGTCCCATCAGCACCAAGTATTAAAAATGGCTATATGTATGTTGAAGGAACTAATTCTATTGCATTCTTTGGTGTTTTACCGGCTGAAGGAGCTGACATTCAAGTCTATTACGAATATCCAAAAGAGTTAAATCTATTTAATAACGATTAGAACAGATCCTTTTGGATTTGTTCTACCTTATATAATGTCCTACGAACTTGCTCATATTATCCAAAATCTTTCCGCCGCGTCTGTACCCGAGCCCACAGGCTTCGTACGCAAAAAACACACCGGCTTGATAATAGTTCTGCTCTGCATCTTGAGGAAACTCCACCGCTTCTTGATAGACTGACTTATAGTGTCCGTACTCTCCTTCGGTCTCAGCCGCGACAGATCCGTCCGCATTAACAAACCTTGTATTCGCGCCCTCACGTCCAAAGACTTTTTTCTCTACGTAGGCCTTCTCTTTCAGGGGTTCATATGAGGTCTCGAGGAGATAAGGCGA
Source organism: uncultured Campylobacterales bacterium (assembly GCA_964014335.1). Taxonomy (GTDB): domain Bacteria; phylum Campylobacterota; class Campylobacteria; order Campylobacterales; family Sulfurimonadaceae. Next base: position 4,471 of record CAXGZT010000175.1, read on the forward strand.
ATCGGGAAAAAGATCACAGAGTATCTTCATCATCGCCTTGCTCTGGAAGAGGAGCGTATAGGCAGGGTTTAGTATAATAGCCGATTGGGACTCCATGATATGCTGAAGTGTCAGCGCAAGCTCACCCTCCTCAATAGCGATATCCTCCCAGGGGAAAAGCTTAAACCAGTACTCATACTCCTGGTTCTTTTCATCACAGATACTCTCATCATCGAATTGCACATTATGTAAAAACGAGAATCCCGTCATAAAACCGGCATCATCCGCCATGCGTTTGAGAAGTTTTGTCGTCACCTCCTCCTCGTCGTCTCCCTCTATCGAAGAGAAAAGAATACGCCAGCCCTCATAACGCTCCTCAAAACCGGAGGTATCGCCAAAAAGGGTTATCAGGCGTTTGAAGTTGTCGGAGATAGATTCATAGACCGTATTAAACTGTTTCTCTTCATCCATCTCATTGACTTTCAACATCGCCCACTGCACTATGGCCGTTTCAAAAAGTCCGGTCGGCGTGTCCGCATTGAATTCGATCAGCTTGATAGGCTTGCCATCGATACCCCCTGCCAGGTCAAAACGTCCGTACAGATGCCAATGCACATCGTTCTCCCAAGACTTTTTAATCGTCTCGACGAGGTTGAAAGGTATTCCCAGTTCGAAAAAAAGATCATTCTCGATCCTGTCTCTTATACACATCTCCGAGCCCACGAGACCCACATTGATCT
>CAXGZT010000176.1:0-5132 GCA_964014335.1 uncultured Campylobacterales bacterium
GATCAATGTGGGTCTCGTGGGCTCGGAGATGTGTATAAGAGACAGGCATAATACTTTATAACGGAACCCGGCTTGATCGAAGCAAAAAGACGTGACATGGAAGGATTCGCCCCGATACTAAGATTGAGTTGTGAGAGCCCGCCTTTTTTATCAGCCTTGACGACCTCAATCTCGTAAACCTGACGAATGCTCATTTTGGAATCCGCCATCAAGGTCTTATCGTCTAATCCTTCAATCTCATCAACACCCACCTCTTCTTCTTGATCCTTTGCACTTTCAGAACTGATGAAGGTTTGTACTTCCAAAAGGTTAAAATCCAATTCGGAGGCTTTCAACCCATAATTAGCTGCAGTCGAGACAAGCTCTTTTGCAATATTGTCCGTCCTTACAACAAAGGGTTTAAAGTCGTTCACAGGTGTCACACTCGGGCTCAAATCTGTCCTTATTCTCTTTTTTATCTATATTATACTATTATTTCATCATAACTTAAAGCAGCAGCAATATTTATTCCAATGTCTATATTTTTAGGAACTTATGTTTAAATCAATATTCACCAATAGTATCGGTACACTCTTCTCGCGCATACTAGGCTTTATCCGTGACCTTCTGACTGCTTCCTTTTTGGGTGCGAATATCTACAGTGATATCTTTTTCATAGCCTTTAAGCTGCCTAATCTTTTTCGAAGAATCTTCGCTGAGGGCGCATTTTCACAAAGTTTTATTCCCAGTTTCACCGCGGCCAAAAACAAGTCTGTTTTTGCTGCACATATTTTTGTACTCTTTTTCTTTATTATCTTCTTACTGACAATCTGCGTTCAGCTCTTTCCCTATTACGCGGCAAAGGCTATTGCGCTTGGATTTGAAAAGCAGACCCTGGAACTTGCCGCACCCTTTGTCGCTATCAACTTCTACTATCTTCTTCTTATCTTTGCCGTCAGCTTTCTTTCTGCCCTGCTGCAATACAAAGAACACTTTGCTACGACTGCCTTTTCCACCGGGCTTCTAAACATCTCTATGATCATGGCCCTTTTATTGTCCCAGGGGAAGGCTTCTGATGAGATAGTCTATTATCTCAGCCTTGGTGTACTTGCCGGCGGTTTTTTACAGTTTTCATCTCATCTGGCTATGGCAAAACAAAAAGGGATCCTGCGCCTTTTTTTTGGCGGGTTTAAATATTTCAGTTCCAAACGAAAAGATATCATAGAAAGCAAAAAGCGTTTTAAGAAAAGTTTTTTTCCTGCTGTCTGGGGCAATTCAACCGCCCAGGTCTCTGCCTTTTTAGACACATGGCTGGCAAGCTTTTTAGTCACCGGTTCTATCTCCTATCTCTACTATGCCAATAGAGTCTTCCAGCTTCCTCTTGCACTCTTTGCCATCGCCACCTCCGTTGCGCTCTTCCCGCGGATCTCAAAATACATCCGACACAACAGGCATGAAGAAGCCGATGACGCTTTCTATAAGGCATTTTGGTTTTTGGCTTCACTGCTCACGCTCAGCCTGATCGGAGGATACCTGCTCTCCGAAGAGATTGTCTGGCTTTTGTTTGAACGCGGAGCCTTTGAGAACATTGATACGCAAAATACAGCCCTGATATTGCAGATGTATATGCTGGGACTTCTGCCTTACGGTCTCAGCAAGCTCTTCTCCCTTAAGCTCTATGCCGAGCACAGACAAGGTGAAGCGGCAAAGATTGCCACCTATGCCTTGGGCGGGAATATTTTTCTTTCCCTTGCCTTTATTGTACCCCTGGGAGCTATGGGATTGGCACTTGCCAGCTCTTTAAGCGGCCTTATACTCTTTGCCTATACCGTCAAGGCCTATGGATGCAAACGCTTTTTGGCTATAATTTCGGATACAAAAATGCTTTGGCTTCTTCTTGCCTCTGTCGTTTTCACCCTTATCCTATTTTTATTTAAAGACTTAATACATGACTATATATGATTCCCTAAGCAAGAGTAAAAAAACATTCGAGCCCATTGTTCCGGGCAAGGCCACCCTCTATGTCTGCGGTCCTACCGTATATGATGATGCACACCTCGGTCATGCCAAGAGTGCCTTGGTCTTTGACCTTCTTGTGCGGGTGCTAAAGGCAAACGGCCTGGAGGTCACCTTCGCACGCAACGTCACCGATATTGACGACAAGATCGTAAAAAAACTCTCAGAGCAGAACTTGAGCCTTAAGGAACTTACCGAGTTTTATACCAAAGCTTATCATAGAGATATGGACGCCTTGGGAGTCATGCGTCCTGACATCGAACCTAAAGCCACAGAGTCTATGGATGCGATGATTTCCCTTATCACTGAACTCATTCAAAACGGGCATGCCTATAAGACAGAAGAGGGAGATGTCTATTTTGACACCCAAAAAGACGGTAAATATCTCAGCATCTCTCATCGCGTACAAGATCAGGATGAGACGCAAAGCCGTATTGAGGAGAATAGACAGAAAAAGCACCCCAGCGACTTTGCCTTATGGAAACACTTTGATGAAGGTATCACCTATGACACACCTTTTTCCTCAGGCCGTCCGGGATGGCATACCGAATGCGCAGCGATGATTGAAGAACACTTGGCTGTTGAAGGGGACTATGCCATCGACATCCATGGAGGCGGAGCCGACCTTCTTTTCCCCCATCACGAAAATGAAGCGGCCCAACACCGCTGTGCAAAGGGTCAAGAACTTGCCAAATACTGGATGCACAACGGCTTCGTCAATATAGACGGAGAGAAGATGAGTAAAAGCCTGGGCAACAGTTTCTTCTTGAAAGATGCTTTGCAGGCCTATCATGGCGAAGTGCTGCGTTTTTATCTTTTAAGCACACACTACCGAAGCGACTTCAACTTCAATGAACTTGACCTGCAGGCCTCAAAAAGGCGCCTTGACAAACTCTACAGACTTAAAAAGCGTCTTTTCGGGATGAAGGTCACCAATGAAAAAACAGCTTTTCAAGAGAATATCCTCAAAGCCCTTTCGGATGATCTTAACATATCAAAAGCCCTTGCCCTACTGGATGAAATGATATCAAATGCGAATGAGGCTCTCGACGCCAATCCGAAAGACAAGCTTGTCAAGCGCCAAAGCCTTGCAGATATGGCCTATATAGAAAAAGTCCTGGGCTTTGGCCTGCAAAACCCTTTTGAATACTTTCAGTTCGGTATAGCCGAGGAGCTAAAAGCCAAGATTGCTCATTTGATTGAGAAGCGTAGCGCGGCCAAGGCGGGAAAAGACTTTGCCGCTTCGGATGCCCTGAGAGATGAACTTCTGGCTTTGGATATCTCTATCATGGATACGGCAGAGGGTACTTTTTGGGAAAAGAATTAGTAGAGATACTACCCTTCTTGCATCCCTTACACCCTTGTTTAGGACAATTAAAACTCATCTTAATGATTTTGCAGTATAATCACCTAAAAAAACAAAGAAGATAGATGATCCCCTATTCTAGCCTCAAGCCTTATCTTTTTAAACTACAGCCCGAATCGGCCCATCACCTTGTGGAGTATTTTTTACGCGGTGCGAATATCTTCCCCTCAGCCTACAACCCGTGGATTGAAAACCATTTCATCCTGGACGGCTCTCTTTCACAAGAGCTTTTTGGACGCAGCTTTTTAAACCCGGTCGGACTGGGTGCGGGTTTTGACAAAAATGCGACGATGATTCGGGGTATACAGGCCCTGGGGTTTGGATTTACCGAGATCGGTACGGTTACGCCTCAACCCCAAAGCGGAAACCCCAAACCCAGAATGTTTCGCCATATTCAAGAAGAGAGTATTCAAAACGCGATGGGCTTTAACAATGAGGGAATGTACAAGGCACAGAAGCGCCTTCAAGAACGCTTTCCTTTTTCCACGCCCATCGGTGCGAATATCGGCAAGAACAAAACAACCGATGAAAAAGATGCGATCAGCGACTATACAAGCCTGATAAAAAGCTTCAAAGACCTTTGCGACTATCTGGTCATCAATATCTCTTCGCCCAATACACCGGGACTGCGCGACCTGCAAAACGAAGAGTTTATTAATGAGCTATTCACAGAGGCAAAAAAGCTAACAGACAAACCCATCCTTCTCAAAATCGCCCCTGATATGGAGCCCGAACAGGCCGTCGAACTTTCCAAGATGGCAGTCAATGCCGGTGCGTCTGGGATCATCGCCACCAACACCACTATAGACTACACTCTTGTAAGCGAGCCTAAGGATATCGGCGGTATAAGCGGAGCTGTCTTAAAAGAGAAGAGTTTTAAGATCTTTGATGCCGTTGCCAAAGCGCTTTACGGTAAGACAGTTCTTATCTCTGTGGGCGGAATCGACTCTGCTGAAGAGGCATACAGACGTATCAAAGCCGGAGCGTCACTGGTCCAGGTCTATTCAGCCCTCATCTTTCACGGACCGACATTGATCCGTGATATCAATTTGGGCTTGATAAAGCTCCTTCAAGCAGACGGGTACAGTAATATTACCGAAGCTATCGGAGCTGATAGAGAATGATCAAAATAGTTAGTTCTATAATTTTTAGTGCAGGAGTAATGATGTCATCATCTTTGCCAGGTTATCAAACGAAGACCCTTGAGAACGGTCTGCAAATTGTTGTTATCCCTATGGAAAACAATACCAGTGTTATTTCTACCGATATTTTTTATAAGGTCGGTAGTCGCAATGAGGTTATGGGAAAAAGTGGAATTGCACATATGCTTGAGCATATGAACTTCAAGTCTACTGACAACCTTAAAGCAGGTGAGTTTGATGAGGTCGTCAAAGGTATGGGCGGTCTGAGTAATGCCTCTACCGGTTTTGACTATACACACTACTATATCAAAAGCTCGACCAAGAATCTTTCCAAATCATTGGACCTTTTTGGAGAACTGATGGAGAGCCTGAAACTACAAGATGAGGAGTTTCAGCCTGAGCGCAATGTCGTCGCCGAAGAGCGCCGATGGAGAACGGACAACTCCCCTTTGGGCTATCTCTATTTTAGACTTTTCAATAATGCCTATCTCTACCACCCTTACCACTGGACCCCGATCGGTTTTATGGGAGACATTCAAAACTGGTCACTGGAAGATATTCAAAATTTTCACCAGACCTTTTACCTGTCTCTTATACACATCTGACGCTGCCGACGAAAGTGTCGGGGT
>CAXGZT010000177.1:0-5111 GCA_964014335.1 uncultured Campylobacterales bacterium
CATAAGGACGGTCCTGGTGACGAGCCAGCTGAAGTTCTTGAAAGGGAGTAAGGTTTGAATAGGTCTTCTTGACCTCTTTTTCCAAATCTTTTTTTAAGATCTCGGCAGCATGCTCATCATGACGCACCTCCGCTGAGATAATGTCTTCTTGGATCAGCTTGATTTTTTGTTCAAAATCGAGATAGGTGGCCAAGAAAGTCCTTTATACTTTTTTGAAAATTACAACGCCGTTGGTTCCACCGAAACCGAACGAGTTACTCATTACAACATTTAAATCAGCCTTACGCGCTTCATTTGGAACGATATCAAGATCACAGTTTTCGTCAGGATTCGTATAATTGATCGTTGGAGGAACAATGCCGTCACGCATTGCCATTAGAGAGACAACCGCCTCAATACCCCCTGCAGCACCGAGACAGTGACCTATCTGTCCCTTAGTCGAAGAGACCGGAGGACAGTTCTCTTTTCCACCGAAAAGCTCTTTCATCGCAGCTGTTTCATTTTTGTCATTAATCGGAGTCGATGTACCGTGTGCATTGATGTAATCCACCTTCGGTTCTCCTGCCATCTTGTAAGCAGCTCTCATCGCACGAAGAGGACCCTCTAGAGACGGTGTCGTGATATGGTTTGCATCACCACTCTCGCCAAAGCCTGCAAGCTCGGCATAGATGTTTGCACCGCGTGCTTTTGCAGATTCATACTCTTCAAGAATCAGTGCTGCTCCGCCTTCACCCATTACAAAACCGTTACGTTCTGCATCAAATGGACGAGAAGCCGTTTGCGGGTCATCATTACGGGTAGAGAGTGCCTTCATTGCTGCAAAACCACCGATACCGACACCAGTAATAGCAGACTCGGCCGCGACTACCAACATCTGCTCGGCACCGTTACACATGATTGTTTTGGCTGCTTCAGATATAGCGTGGGTACCGGCTGCACATGCGGTCACACAAGAGAGATTAGGACCTTGGATACCATGTTCGATTGAGACAAAACCGCCAAGCATATTTACAAGCGCAGACGGAATAAAGAAAGGAGATATACGGCGTGGGCCACGTGTCTCTAGTATAATGGAGTTTTTCTCAATTGCCGGAAGTCCGCCTATACCCGAAGCAGCAGAGATTCCAAAACGCTCTTTGTTCATATCTTCAGGGAAGTTTGCATCGGCCATCGCTTCTTGGGCTGCCTTGAGACCAAGGTGAATAAAACGGTCCGCTTTTTTAACCTCTTTGGGAGCCATAACGGTAGCCGGATCAAAATCTTTAACCTCACCTGCAATTGTTACGGCATGACCTTCAGTGTCATAAAGCGAAATCTGACCGATCCCACATTTACCTTCGCAAATTGCTTTAAAAGCGCTCTCTTTATCATTTCCAACCGCTGTGATCATTCCGATACCAGTTACTACAACTCTTCTCACGTCTACTCCTAAGAATATGTTCTTATATTTTGACTTCTTTTAAAAGAAGTAAAAGTATAAAAACAGTTTTTTTCAGCTAGAAAAGCATCTGCTTTTCTAAAGTATTAGGAAACTCCTAATTATTTGCTTTCGATATAGGTAACTACATCTTGAACAGTTTGAATTTTCTCTGCTTCATCATCAGGAATTTCGATATCGAATTTTTCCTCAAGTGCCATTACTAGTTCAACTACATCCAGGCTGTCTGCACCAAGATCTTCTACAAATTTCGCATCTTCTTTTACTTCATCTGCGCTTACGCTTAGTTGTTCAACTACTACTTCTTTAATGTCGTCTAAAAGTGCCATTAGAGCTCCTAACTATTATTTTATGAGGGGAATTATAACACAATTAACTTAAACAGTAAAACAATATTGTAGTAAGTCAATTTAAGAAGAGATTAATGAAAAGAGGGGCTTAGCCGGGGGTGGTATGGCCTTAGGCCATGTTCATACCACCGTTAACTTTCAGGACTTCGCCTGTGATATATGAAGAGTGGTCACTCAATAAAAATGCCGTTGCTTCTGCCACTTCTCTGGGGTCACCAAAACGCCCCATCGGAATTTTTTCCGTGAAGGCATCTTTGATCTCGTCGCTAAGCTCATCTGTCATATCAGTTGCGATAAAACCCGGAGTAACAGTGTTGTAACGGATACCGCTTGTCGCTGCTTCGATAGCAAAAGATTTTGTCATAGCAATGACCCCGCCCTTTGAAGCGGAATAGTTTGTCTGGCCTGCATTCCCGGTTTCACCGACGATCGAAGCGATATTGACGACAGAACCGAACTTCTTTTTGCGCCCCGCCTTAAAGAACTCTCTACATCCGGTGAAGACAGAAGTAAGATTCGCATTGATAACAGACATAAAGTCTTCGTTTTTCATGCGAAGCGCAAGTTTGTCGTTTGTAATACCCGCATTATTGACAAGATAAGCCAATTCGCCGTCCGCAGCAATAATAGTCTTGATACCCTCGATAAAAGCTGCCTCATCACTGACATCGAAACCGATCACTTCTGCCTCACCGCCCGCAGCAGTAATCACTGCTTTTACAGTCTCGGCCTCAGTTGCACCCGAACGGAAATTAACCCATACCTTAAGACCAAAACCTGCCAGACTCTTTGCGATCTCTGCACCGATTCCACGACTTGCACCTGTTACTAAAACATTCTTACCTGTAAACTTCATCACATCTCCTTAAATTTTTACCTCATCCGAGCGAAACCAGCGATAGCCTTTTCATTTTCGAAAAGTTTCTTTGGAAAAGCCCAGACCACTCTATCTTTATTCCGTGCGCAGTCAACCCAGATCCGAGTTATTCAAATCGAACGACCCTTTAGCTCTTTGGTTTTCACCGCAAAAGAACTTATCTGCTTCTACAGTAGTGAAGCATCCATCTCTTCGGGTATATCCAGGCCCATCAGAGTCAGAACAGTCGGAGCGATGTTGTTCAAACCGCCGCTCTTAACTTTTTTCACATTGGCATCATCTACGAAACACCATACTTTTCCGACCGTGTGGTTAGTCAGGATATTTCCCTCTGTGTCTCTCATCTCTTCACAGTTTCCATGATCAGAGGTCAGTACGACGGAGTAGTCGTTTTCTTTAGCCTTGCGAAATATCTTTCCAAGTTCATTGTCTACGGCCTCTACTGCCTTAACTGAAGCTTCAAAGTTTCCCGTATGTCCGACCATATCGCCATTAGCAAAATTAACAACGATAAAATCCATCTCTTCATCCATAGCCTTACAGACCGCATCACCGACCTCCGGAGCCGACATCTCCGGCTTCTCATCATAGGTCTTGACCTTCGGACTCGGGATCAGGACCCTTGATTCATTTAAAAACGGTTCGTCTATCCCGCCGTTTAAAAAGAAGGTCACATGAGCATATTTTTCTGTTTCCGCCGTATGAAGCTGATTAAGGCCTGCATTTGAGATCACTTCCGCCAAGGTGTTTTTAGGAGCCTCTTTGCTAAACAGCACCGGATAGGGAAAACTTTTCTCATATTGTGTCATTGTGGAAATATGGAGTTTTTTAAACTCTCTTTCAAAACCGTCGAACTTCTCATCACCCAAGGCGGTAACAATCTCACGGACACGATCCGATCTAAAGTTGATACAGATAAGAGCATCACCCTCTTGCACCCCTTTGTATCCCGAAAATGCGGAGGGAAGAACAAACTCATCCGTCTCATCTTTCGCATAAGAGGCCTTGATGTATTCTGCCGCTGATAGCTCCGTCGAAGGAGTCGCATCCATGATAGCCCGATACCCCGGTTCGACTCTTTCCCAGCGATTATCTCTGTCCATAGTATAAAAACGGCCCGCAATAGTTGCAATAGAGATGTTTTCATTGCAGATACTCTCTATCTCCTCTATATATTTTCTCGCCGATGTCGGAGAGACGTCCCGCCCGTCCGTGATTAGATGCAAAAAGACTTTTTTACCCTGAGCCTGTGCGATCTTAGCGATGCCGATAAGATGGGAAATATGCGAATGCACACCTCCATCACTTAAAAGGCCCAGGAGATGCACGTTCTCACTCGCATCCAGGGTCCTTTTTAAAACGGGATTGTCTTTTAAGGTCTCCTCTTTTAATGCTAAAGAGATCTTGACAAGGTCTTGATAAAGTACACGCCCGCTTCCGATTGACATATGTCCAACCTCAGAGTTGCCCATCTGCCCTTCAGGCAGTCCGACACTTAGCCCGAAGGTATCGATCAAAGCGTAAGGAACCTCTTTAAACAGTCTGTCATAAGTCGGTTTCTTTGCCTGTTCAAAAGCATTATACTCCGTACGTTCACTATAGCCTATTCCATCCGTAATCACCAATATCGCTTTTTTTGTCAATTGAGTGCCTTTATAAATGTATTAGCGCGATTATACTAAAATGTCACTTTTATTTTTATTATTTAAGGTACTCTTTCACTCAAAAGAGTAATCTTATAGGACATTATATGCTTTACTGGTTCTACCGTCATCTCGATATCAACCTCTTTCAGTACATTACCGTTCGCGCAGGTTTTGCTTTTTTTATCGCACTGCTAATCACTATGTTCCTCCTGCCGCGTTTCATTAGATGGGCCCAGAACAGATATGAGCAACCTATTAATAATTATGCGCCCGACAGCCATCAGTCCAAAGCGAAGACGCCGACTATGGGCGGAGTCGTTTTTTTGGGCGCGACGATAATTGCCACCGTATTGACCGCCAAGCTTAACTCATATTTCGTGGTGGGCGGGCTTTTGACAATAACATTTTTCGGTCTCATCGGTCTGCAGGATGACCTCTCAAAGGTACTGAAAAACGAAAACCTTGCCGGTCTGAGTCCGAAGAGTAAACTTATCCTACAGATCCTCAGCGCGACAGCCGTCGGTTCATATCTCTACTTTTATGCAGGGTTTAATACCGATCTTTACCTTCCGTTTTTGAAAAATCCTCTCTTTGATATGGGTATGGCTGCCATTGCATTTTGGGTATTCGTAATGATAGGAACTTCCAATGCCGTGAATTTGACCGATGGGCTTGACGGACTGGCGACAGTCCCTTCAATCTTCTCTTTGATCTCGCTCTCAGTTATCGTCTATATCACCGGGCATGCCATTATCCTGTCTCTTATACACATCTCCGAGCCCACGAGACCCACATTGATC
>CAXGZT010000178.1:0-5090 GCA_964014335.1 uncultured Campylobacterales bacterium
CAGTGTAGGTATCAAGGTATGCCTATGGAAGCAATCAGCGCAGGTGAGCTCTTAAAGAAAAAAGATATTCCTAATGGGCTTGATGCGATGCTGGGCGAGATTGAACTTCATTTTGAGGAAGAAGAACTCTCTTTTGTGATCTCTCCTGTAAAGCTCGGCTCGGACACTCTGTTGTATCCGACGATGGAAGCCAAGGCAGTCGGTTTTTCACGCCAAGCCAATTTTTACTAAACTGCAGCCTTTAGGGTATCCAAGATAAAAACAGGGTACTTTGCTGTTTGATCTTTCTTCAACAGTGGTTTAGATGCTTAAAACTTTCTCTTTTGATTTTATCTTTCGTCTATAAGCTTGTCAAAGGCGTCTTTTGCTAGAATAACGCAATTTAAAACTCGGAGAAATCGATTATGAAAAAAATGTGGTCCGGACGCTTTAGTGAAGCTGCGTCATCACTTCTTGATGAGTTTAATGCCTCTATTATGTTTGACAGAGAGTTGTATCAAGAGGACATAGAAGGTTCAATCGCTCATGCAACAATGTTAAAAGAGCAGGGTATTTTAAACGAAGAAGAACTTGATTCCATCAGCAAGGGTCTGGCCCAGGTCAAAGAAGAGATAGAGTCGGATTCGTTTACATGGGAACTCTCAGACGAGGACCTGCATATGGCCATTGAAAAGCGCCTGACCGAGATTATCGGGGACACAGGCAAGAAACTGCACACTGCGCGTAGCCGTAACGATCAAGTCGCTGTAGACTTTCGCCGTTATGTCCTGAGAAAAAACAGAGAGATCATGGGGCTTACCCACGATCTTATGAGTGCTCTACACAAGGTCGCCGGAGATCATTCAGAGACACTTATCCCGGGGATGACCCATCTTCAACATGCCCAGCCGACAAACTTTGCCTTTCATTTGATGGCTTACGGTTCAATGTTCAAGCGTGATTTTGAACGTTTTGAGGACTCTTACAGACGAAATAATGTCTCTCCGCTGGGCTGTGCTGCCCTGGCGGGAACGCCGCATAATGTTAACCGTAAAAGTACGGCAGATCAATTGGGATTTGACTCGGTAAGTACAAACTGTCTGGATACGGTAAGTGACAGGGACTTTGCGGTCGAGATTCTTTTCAATATCTCAATGACGATGATGCATATCTCCAGGCTCGCTGAAGAGATGATAATGTGGTCCTCTTACGAGTTTAAGTTTATTACCTTTAGCGATGCGTATTCTACGGGAAGTTCGATTATGCCGCAAAAGAAGAACCCTGATGTAGCCGAGCTTCTTCGGGGAAAAAGCGGACGTGTATACGGAAACCTGATGAGCCTGTTGACCGTTATGAAAGGGCTTCCTTTAGCCTATAACAAAGATACACAAGAAGATAAGGAAGGCGTTTTTGACAGTGTCAAGACGATAGAGATATCTTTGCGTATCTTAAAAGAGGCACTGCTTACATTAACCGTACATGAAGAGAATATGGAAGCAGCATGTAAGGTAGGCCACCTCTCCGCAACCGATTTGGCGGACTACCTGGTTGAACATTGTGATATTCCTTTTCGAGAGGCACACTTTATTACAGGCAAGGCCGTGGCTAAATCGGAAGAGCTTAATATTGATCTCAGTGATATCCCTTTTGAAGAGCTTCATGCCATTGATACCCGTATCCAAGAGAATGTGATGCCTTACCTGAGCATTAAACATTCAATGAATGCAAGAACATCTGAGGGCGGGACATCCGTTGTGCGTACGATAGAACAGTTAGCACAGTTCAATACCTGGTTAGAGGCGAATGCCCTATAGCAAAAAAACGAGGCTTGTCGTTTGCGGGCATGGAAACAAAAACTCCGGATCACGGTCAGTGACACGGAATCAACAAACAATATAGGAAATATTATGAATGTAAAAATCACACACCAAGAGGGAATGAAGTTTGAAGCAAAGACAGCGAAGTCTTCTTTCATTATCGATTGTCCGACAATCAGTCCAGTCGAGTATTTTCTGGCAGGAGCTATCTGCTGTACGGCTACCGACCTTATTATGGTGCCAAAAAAACAGGGTATCGAAGTAAGCGACCTGTCTGTTGACGGAGATGTCGTTAGAGCCGAAGAGATGCCCCAGAAGTTCGATGCCTTGCATTTGGACTATAGATTCAATTCGCCTGCAGAAGACGATCTGGCAGCACGCTGGGTGATGGCAAGTATAGAGACCTATTGTTCGACGCTGAACACCATCCGCGGAGTCACTAAGATCACCTATTCAATCACACATAACGGCAAAAAAATCCGTGACAGGGCAGAGATTATTTCTGGCGAAGCCACCACTGATTTTGGAGCGCTTGATGGATGTTGTCCGTCATAACTCTTTAACGCTGTAACAGAACAAGGCTCCGGATCTCTAGAACCTGGCTGCCTTAATCCCTCGCAGATAACTGAAATACTCACAAAACATTCTTGTAAACAAAGAGCTAAATAATGATAATAATTGATTAAACTCACTTCCGGTTTAATTGTATTTGATAATGATGACAATAAGGATAAGAAGTGAGATGTGAAACTTTAGTGTTAACAACAGTGGTCGCTGTTTTGTGCTTGGGGTGCGGTGGCAATGATGAGAGTGAAAAGATAACAAAATAGGCATTAGGAAACAGCCTGTTTCATGATGTCTCTCTTTCAGCAAATAAAACAATCTCATGTGCCACATGCCACTCCTTAGAGGAGGGCTTGATAGATAGACGTACAATGAATAATAAGACTCGCAGTACATTTTATAATACTCGTGATCTAAGCGGTGCAATAAACCCTGAGACAGATGCCGCCTGGGAAGTTGGTGAGTTTCATGCAGGACGGAATATGGATGAATTGGGAAACCTTGGTTTGAGTGATGCGGATGAAGATGATGTTGTTGCTTTCTTGAAAACTTTAACGGATGGGCGTTATGAGCACTTGATTCCATGATGTTTAACTGGTTTTATGGAGTCAAGATCTTAGTAAATCGGCTCTGCCTGCCGGGCGGAGCTATCCTTTCTTAAATCTTATTTTTAATCCCTCGTGGGACAAAATCCCCTAAACACTTCACTCGGAGATAAAGAAACGGTATGCCATGCGTAGATACCTATGAAAATAGAGTTTTTAACTAAAAAAAAGTAATTACTTTGCAATCTTTTTCCCTCTTATATTGAAAATTGTTTATACTAGTTTTTTCTTTACTAAGGAGGGTTTAATGACTTACATTTTCTATACAGTGATGTTTCTGATCGGTGTCTTTTTTGTGGCTGAAATCGCGGATGCCCTGCGGGGAAGAGAGTGGGGTGAAAACCCTTAAAACTGAGTATGCGCTGCAAAGCAGGCATGCTCAAGAAAGGCTTGGCGCCTTTCTGTAAAATCTACAGAGCTAGAGAAAATTCTTTGAATCGGCGTCTGAAAAATGACCCCATGCAAGTTTAGCACCGCCTAAAACATGCCAATGCAAGTGTTTGACCTCTTGCCCACCGTTATGTCCGACATTAGTGATAACTCTATATCCAGACTCTTTGATACCAACAGTCTCAGCAACCTCTTGAATAAAAGAGGTCATGCCTGCCATCGTCTGAGGCGTCACTTCGTTAAAACTGTCTACATGCAGTTTAGGGATAACCAGAATATGGGCAGGAGCCTTAGGGTTTAGGTCATGAAAAGCCATATAATCATCATTCTCTTTTACCAAGTTCGCCGGAAGTTCACCATTGACAATTTTACAAAATATACACATATTATTTTCCTTCTCTTTGTTATAGAAATATTATAACCTAAAAACTATGTTGTGTATACATGAAGTGGCCTTGCTATATAGCTGAGTGTTTCGCACAGAAGGTGAAGACTTTCCTCTTTTAGAGAACAGGATGGAGTTTAGCGCAGATGAGGTTTTTTTCAAGAAAGATCGCTCAGACGAAAGGTTTTTCCAGTTGTGCTTGTTTGGAGAAATGTTGAGGGTATGGTAAAAATAAAAAAGATAAGAACAATTACGGTTAAAGCAGCTTGTAATAGAGATTTGCCTATAATCGCGTGATTATAACCTTAAGGAAATATCCTTAACGAAGGAACTACTTTGACCGAGTGGATAGAAAAAATTGAATCAGCGGCCTCTTCATCAGAGATTGAAGAGATACGTATTGCTGTTTTTGGAAAAAAAGGCGTCTTAGCCAAGGCCTTTGCGGAGATGAAAAACGCGCCAAACGAAGAGAAGGCGGGTATTGCTAAAGAACTAAATGAGACAAAAGCAAGACTAAACACACTTCTAAACGAGAAAAAAGTCGCCTTGGAGACGGAAGCGCTTCAAGAAGCGATGAAGGCGGAGGGCATAGATGTTTCTCTCTTCTCGCCAAGGTCCGAGCGCGGAGCAACGCATCCCGTGATGGATACTATGGACAGAGTGATCGAGTACTTCTCAAACCTTAACTTCTCAGTCGAGACAGGGCCTATGGTCGAAGATGACTTCCATAACTTTGAAGCATTGAATCTCCCTAAATACCATCCTGCCCGCGATATGCAGGATACGTTTTATTTTAAAGACGAGACACTTTTACGTACGCACACTTCGCCGGTACAGATCCGTACGATGATGAACACCGAGCCTCCGATCCGCATGATCGCTCCGGGTTCCGTCTTCAGACGTGATTTTGATATCACTCATACACCTATGTTCCATCAGATCGAGGGCCTGTTGGTTGATGAGAAGGGAAAGGTCTCTTTTGCAAACTTGAAGTTTATCCTGGAAGGCTTTTTACACCATATGTTCGGCGATGTTGATGTACGCTTCCGTCCTTCGTTCTTCCCGTTCACAGAGCCTTCTGCCGAAGTTGATATTTCGTGTATCTTCTGTGGCGGAGAAGGGTGTCGTGTATGTTCCAAGACAGGCTGGCTTGAAGTGCTGGGCTGTGGCATTGTCGACCCTAATGTATTTGATGCAGTAGGCTATAAAAACGTAAGCGGGTATGCTTTCGGTCTGGGTATAGAGCGTTTTGCGATGCTTATCCACCAGATCCCCGATTTACGATCTCTGTTTGAAGGTGACGTTAGACTCTGTCTCTTATACACATCTCCGAGCCCACGAGACCCACAT
>CAXGZT010000179.1:0-5022 GCA_964014335.1 uncultured Campylobacterales bacterium
CGATCAATGCGTTCAACCATGTCATGTTCCCGGCTATAACTGAGCGTCACTATACGCTTGGTGCAGGTTACCAGTTCACTAAAAACATTGGTGTTGACTTAGCAGTGACATATGCAACAAGTCCGGATGTTACCGTTAGTGCTGACTCAGTCGGTCTAGGTACTCTGACAGTTACAAATGATCAATTAGCAGTATCTGCCAACCTTAACTACTCTTTCTAAGAAGTAGTCTTACTTACTTCCCGAAAGGGTTGTAAGCTTATAACACCTCTTTTTTCGCTTCATCACTAAGTCAAATTACACAATTGCTACACGATCATCTGTTTATATAATACAAGTCATTGATGCAGATTATAATGTAGATAGAGTATGTTTCATTTGTTACCAATGGTAAAAAAAGAGCAGCTTATACTGTTTATAATGAAATTTGTTTATCTTAGCTATGTTAGAATGTATGAACAAATTTCCAAAAGGAAGAATATGTTTACTAAAACAATCAAAACTGCAGCTGCAGCTTTACTGCTTGTGGGTAGTGTCGCGGTTGCAAAAGACGGTATATACTTTAATGCGGTTAAGGGTGATGCAGAACACGCTTACAATACAATGATCAACGAAAAGATCGAAGAGATCGGTTTTGTACTTTCTGATCCGCATGAGCGTATTAACGATGCTTACGCGACAAAATACTCTAAAGAGCCTGGATACAACACGACTCTTGATAACCTGGGTTTCTTTTCAGTTGCAAATGATGAAGCGATTCGCCCGCTTCTATTAAAAGACCCGCGTCTGGGCGGATTCTCTCCGTTTAATTTGCATATTTACAAATATGCGAATGAAGATGTGACACGTGTCGGTCATGTCAACCCGGAAGTCATGCTTGATATCGTCGGTATCGAAGACAAGTCTATCCGTGCTGACTTTATCGCTTCATTTACTGAACTGGACGCTTTGGTCGATAAAGAGATCGGCGGCAAAAGAGAAGTGGTCACTTTCGAGAAGCTTCCTGCGACTAAATTGATGGAGTTCGAGATGGTCTTCGAACGTCCTGAAGGCGTAACGAAAGACGATATCCTTGACGGTGAATTTGAAGGTCTCGACACATGGATGGCGGACGAGTTCGAAGCAGCATTTGAAGAGAACAAGTATATCATCGCTGGCTACAAGAACTTTGCAGAAGCTTATAGAGAGAATGAGCTAGAGTTTGAGAAGTATGACTTCTACTCTACCTACTCGCTATGCCACTTCTACTTCTCATACGGTATCTTTAATCACGGAAGTGCACAGGCAGGTGCTTTCGCTCCATGTTCTATGTACATGTATGTTGAAAAAGGGACTAACGTTCTTAAGATTGGTATGCCATACCTGGAAAACTGGATCAGTGTTGCCGGAATCACAGATCAAAAACAGATCGATTCTATCCGCAAACTTGACAAAGAGATCATTGCGATCATGGAAAGTCTAGGAGCTAAATTAAAATGAGAAGATTTTTAAGCACATTCGCATTAATGACAGCTATCGTATTCAGCGGTTGTAGCTCAAAAGCGTTGAATGCCGGTGAAGAAGCTGCGCCTAAAGAGGTGCATGCGTATCTGACCGGTGCGATGATGACATCCGATGAAGTAAGTGCAAAACTTACTGCAGCAGGTTTTGAAGTCGTCGGCACGTATGTAGTCAACAAGAAAAACAAGCTAGAGACTGTTATCTTTACAAGCGAGACAATCAAGGCAATGGCCAACAAGCCTGGCCGCGGTTTTGCAGGTCTTGGACGCATCTTAATTGATGGTAAAAACAATCAGATCTCAATCTCCAATCCGGTCTATTTCGGAAAGGCATTTTTGCAAGATGATGCCGATTATGCTCAGATGAAATCAGTAAAAGACAAACTTGTAGCTGCATTTGAAGGCCTAAAAGAAGGTACGGACAAATGGGGGTATTCAGACCTTTCTGATTACCACTTTATGGTAGCAATGCCGTATTACCAGGACAGTATCGTTGTGGGTGAAGGTACAGCAGATGCTTTACTTAAAAAAGCGGAGTCGTACAAGAAGGGTAAATTCCACCTTTTCACTATCAAACTTGACGAAGGCAAATATCTCGTAGGGTATAACCTTAGCAAACGCACGGCCAAGTTCCCGGAGAAGATAGGTGTTCAAAACGCCGGACTTCTTCCGTATACTATTTTGATTGAAAACAATGAAGCACGTATCATGGCTCCTAAGTTTTATCTTGCGGTCTCTTATCCGCAACTTACCATGGGCCAATTCATGAAAATTGCAACTGTCCCGGGTGCAATCGAAAAAGACCTCTCTAAACCTTTTAAATAAACCCGTAAGACTGCCATTCGCAGTCTTACAGACCTCTCTCTTAAAACTAAAACAGTTAAGCCTCTAGGTATACGGCAACTCCCCCTTGAGAAACTATCATAAAGAAATGACATCTTTAACGCAAAAATAACAAAAAACTGTTAATATAAGAGTATTAATCTATATAAAGGTAGCCTTATAATGACTGATAAAATCACCTTATTGGAGAAGCTTGTTCAAATTCAGTCTTCTATTATAGAAGGGCACAGCCTTAAAGCCATTTTACGTAAAGAGACAGCTTTTTTTAAAGGGAACAGCGGTGCGGATGTAATTGCCGTATGTATTGAAAATGAAAAGCATGTTGATATCGAGTTGGTATTAGAGCAGAGTCATCAATTCCTTTTCTTATTACGAAAGTACAAGCTTCTGCCAAAAGATATGGAGCTAGACAGGTTTATAGAGCGCTGCAGTTCGCACTTTTCAGGCTCGCAAGAACATATACAGATCAAGAGTCTGGATGATATCTTTCAAGGTACCCTGTCGAAAAAAAAATTACTTGATTTTGAAGCGGAGATGGGCTTTGATACGGCTCATATCTTTCCGATACATAACAAGAACAGCAGAAAGATAGGATTCGTTATCTACTTCTTTAATCAAGGTGCCAAGGCTCTAGAGAGAGCGTTGCGGGAGCTGACAGAGGTCTTTGAAGTGTTGATTCGTCCTTTTCATAATGAAGAGCAGTCCCTCATGCACGCTAAATGCATCAAGGTAGACGAGAAGATGCATCGTTTGACGGATAAGGAGAAACAGATCGCCCACCGTGTTTTACTGGGCAAGCAGCACAAGGCCATCGCAGAAGAGATGCAGATTTCTGTGAACACGCTGAAAACGCATATGAAAAACATCTTCAGCAAGTACGGCGTAAACTCTAAAATAGAGCTGCATAACAAACTTACGGGATAGTCGATGGCAAAGAAGATGAATCATATCGGGTCAGCCGGAGGAGACCTTTAATTCCCGGACTCATTAGAGCTTGTTCGGCCAGCCTTGTAGTCTATTTTCCACTCTCTGGATGAGGATGAAAAATAGAGTCTTTTTGGATGCCCATTTTCGCGATAATAAAGCGTTATCCGTTCCGGGCCCTTCGAATCAAAAGCGGTAATTTCGATTTGATACTCTCTTGATTCCTCTGCCAGGTCGGCGGAGAGGATATTATTGACCTTTTTCAAAGAAACTTCATCATCCGGGATCTCCTTGAGCAGCCCTTTAAAGCTCCTATCTTTAAAAGCGCGTTTGAAACCCAGCGCCTCTAATGTAAGGAGATAAGACTCCGTAGTCATTATATCGGAGAGTTTTTGAAGATCTCCGCTCTTTAGAGCATCATAGTACAGGAAAAGAGAGGAGGTGAGCATCTCCTTACTGTTTTTATCAATCATTGAGACCATAATAGACTTCCTTTTCTCGTCAGATTACTCTTCTCTTGCGATAGCTTTTTCAAAGGCTGCCAGGTGTTCCAGGCTTCCTTCTTTCAAGTTTTCATAGACCCGAACGACATCAGATGGCATACCCTCTGAGGCATGCTCCAGGTCTTCAATATCGGTTATTTCAATATGCTGACCGACTTTTAAAGCTTCGAGCAGGCAGACCTGTCCGAGTTCGATGCAGGAGTTGTAGAGCTCTTGCATTGCCAATAACTCAAATTGTCCGATGTACTCCTCTTCTAGTGAGAGGTTGACATCCGAGGTATCAATGCCGTAGCGCTCGCAGAGTACTTGTGCCGATAAGATATGCTCCTGTTCCGAGAGCTGTATCAGGGAGAAGGTTGATTCTTCGGGATAGAGCCTGCCCAAGCTTATATAAACATCCCTCGCTACTTTTTCTTCTTGGAAGATGTAAAAAAGTGTATCCTTCTGCTCTTCGCTCAATGTGACCTGCTTACTCCTCCCCGCGAAGGAGGATGAGGCAGTCAGAACTGCACCTAAGCCTAATATCTTCATAAAATCTCTGCGTCTGTTTTTTGTATGTGTTTTTGTCATAGTCTGCCTTTTCTTGAGTGTGAATAAGTATAGGATTTACGTGTTAGCAGAATGTTAGTTGGTGTTTGGTTTACAAAGCGTAGAGCAGAGGCAAAAGAATAGAAGTAGGGTACTAGCCCCTATAAAAGTTTAGAGGCTGTAGCTGCTAATGACAAGTAGAGGCCCTTAAGGCCTTATCTTTTTAGAGGATTTCCGTTTGGTACTTCAATACCGCCAAAACTCTTGATAACGGCAGTTATCTCAGTATCAAGCTTGTCGATAATATCCAGTTTTTTAGAGTCAGTAATGCCCAGTGCTCCGCTCCAGGCTCTGAGTGTCGGCATACCGATAACAATCTTGTTCTCGCCTTCTCTTACGTAGACATACATAGAACACGGTGCAAAGGTACCTGCCATAGGCGCGCCCTCTTTTCCGTCAAAAACATTGTAGGAGAACTCGATATGGCAGAGATCGTAAGCCCAGTATGAAATGTAATCCGGCATTACATCCTCGTCCGTATTCAGGCTCTCTTTTACATTATAGAAACCGGCGATAATATACCCTTTGAATTCAAAAGTCGACTCAAATTTTTCCTGGAATTCATCGAGAAAGTCATCAATATCCTCAGGCTCTTCAAAAGGAATTTCAAAGTTCATCATCGTATCTTCGGCTTGACCTGCTCTTGGAACGTAAGAAACTGTCCCG
>CAXGZT010000180.1:0-4902 GCA_964014335.1 uncultured Campylobacterales bacterium
GCGAACGGATACCTTGAACGCACCGCCCGAGGCAGGGTGGCGACACGCAAGACCTATGAAGTCCTGAGGTTCAAGCCCCCTCAAAGTGCAACTTCTTCAGAAAACACAGTTTCTTCAGAAAGCGTAGCTTCTTCAGAAAACGACACACTATTTTAACAAGGCACTGATATATGCGTCCACAACACTTTTTAATGCTGCTTTTCGCCTTTGCTTTATATTGGATGTATCAGCTCTACAATGCTTATTGGATGCCTATTCTCATCGGGTCCCTTCTGGCTATCTCGACAGCCAGCATTCATAAAAAGCTGCATGATCTCATCAAAAAAGATCTCCTTGCGGCACTGCTTTCGAGTATCTTATTGGCTATTTTGCTCTTCGCTCCTCTGGGCTACTTTTTAGCAACACTGACCATCAAACTTCATGGTCTCAATGCCGACAGCTTTACACTCGTGCATGAGAAGATAGAGATCTGGATCGACGGTCTGCCCGGGTCTTTGAACTTTCTCAAAACACGGCTGCAAAATATCATCGATTACAAGAACCTCAGCACCATAGCCGGCAACTCTCTCGGACTTGCCGCAAACGTAGGAAAATACAGTGCCTCATTTCTAAAAGATGCTTTTTTGATTATTATCTTTTACTTTTTTGCCCAATATTACGGCAAGACCATCATGCATTATCTTATGAGAATCATCCGTCTTCCTCAACAGGACACTACCCTGCTCTCTCTTGAGGTCTCGAATGTAATGAGTGTTGTTTTTTACTCCATCATCGCGACAGCGACCCTTGAAGGTGCTATATTCGGGGTAATGATCAGCGTCATCGGTTACAATGGGCTTCTCTTCGGGATCATGTACGGCATTGCCTCGCTCATCCCTATCGTCGGCGGGGCACTGATGTGGGTACCCTTTATGGTTTATGAGCTCTCCCTGGGCAATACGGGCAACGCCCTCTTTATTGCGCTTTATTCCATCATCGTGATCTCAATCATCGCGGATACCTTTATCAAGCCGATGATCATCAAATACATCGATCTGAACTTTATCAAGTCAAGTACCAAGATCAATGAGCTTTTGATATTTTTCTCTATCCTGGCCGGACTGACAACCTTCGGTTTTTGGGGGATGGTATTGGGGCCTGCAATAACGGCCTTTTTTATGGCTCTGCTGAAACTGTATGGGTCCAGGGACGAGGATTATTTCGCCCAGGTAAAATAATCACTTTACCGGTTTCAGATGTCGGGGGAACTGCTTTCGGTAAAGATAATTGATGCCGACTACCGAGAGAAGGATCATCGGCAGCGAGAGAAGCTGTCCCTGCGTCATCCATCCCATGATATAACCGATCTGGGCATCCGGAGCGCGCCAAAACTCGGCTATGAAACGTGCCAGTCCATAAAGAGCACCGTAGGCCAGGGTCAAGCCTCCGGCAAAATGAACACGATGGCGAATAAGATAGATAATGACGAAGACCACAACACCCTCCAAGAATGCTTCATAGAGCTGAGAGGGATGGCGCAGGACTCCGTCCACATAAATACCCCAAGGAAGATCCGTCGCACGTCCTACAAGCTCCTGGTTCAAGAAATTGCCAATACGGCCAAAGATATACCCTACAGGTACAGCGATGGCTACTATATCCATTAAAAACCAAAACGAGTATCTGTTTTTACGCGCGAACAGATAGGAGCCTAGCAGAAAGCCTATCAAGGCCCCATGGTAGCTCATCCCGCGGATTCCCACGAACTCGCCGTTTGAGAAAGGGTTGAAGATCTGCCACGGATGGGTCATGTAGTAGAGCGTATTGGGATCATAAAAAAGGATATACCCCAGACGGGCCCCAAGAATGACCCCGACTTCAATCCAGATAAAATAGTCATCCAATACCTTCTTCTCAATATCCAGACTGTCTTTTGTCACTATCCATTTTGCCATGACAAGGGCAGAGACAAGGGCCAGAACATACATGATCCCGTACCAGTGGATATTCACACCAAAGATTTCAACGGCGACAGGGTCAAAATGTTCGTAAATATGGTTCCAATAATTCATAAAGTATCCAGAAGTTTTTTAGAAGTATAGCGAAATCAAACTACCAGAAGGTATCCTTGAGAGGCTCAAAACGGACCCTGAGCCAAAAGGATCACTTCTCTTTGTCTAGAGCATCCGCTATCAGTTCGATCGGGTTTTTAAAGAGCGTGTCGACATTACCCTCAAACATGGCATTCGTAAGCTGCATCCTGCAGGCCGAACATTCCGATGAGACATATTCGGCCTCAGTCGCCCTGATCATAGCGGCCTTCGGTTTTCCCGCTGCCTGTGCGAAATGAAACTTCTCTGTCTGCATCGTCACGCCCCCAAAGCCGCAGCATTGGTTCGGATCACTCATCTCGACAAGGTTGTAGTTCTCTTTCAAAAGGTTTCGAGGCTCCTGAAATATCCCCTGCATCTTTTTCGCGTGGCAGGGGTCATGATAGGTGATACGTACATCCTGTCCGCCTTTCGCCTGCAGAAGATCATGTATATCGGTCTCTTTTTCCAGCCATTCAGTCGCCATGTAGATCTTGGACTTGAGCTTAAACGCTCTCTCTTTCCACTCGGGCTGATCATGAAAATAGTGCTCGTAATCGATCTTGATCATTGCCGAACAGGTAGCCTCGGGGATGATGATCGCTTCGACCTCATCTATAAAGCTCTCAAAATACTCGATATTTTCCTTTGCCAAAGCGTCCACCGTATTAAAGTCGCCGGTAAAATACGCCGGTGCGGAACAGCACTTCTGTCCCTTCGCCAAGAAGGCATCGATCTTCAGTTCCTGAAGAACCCTGAGCAGGGAGTCACCGATATTGGTGTAGTTGTAGTTTGCCAGACAGCCGATAAAGATCGCGACCTTTCTTTCTCCCCCGTTGTCGATGTTCTCGGGATATTTGTTCAGGAACGAGGTCTTGCTCATCGCAGGCAGGAGTCTGTCTTTTTTGATGATGGGAAGCGAGAAACGCGGCAGAAGGGAGGACTTCTCCTCTTTGATCTTGAAACCGCAGGTCTGAAAGACATATCCGAGTTTGAACATGATATCCATGATGGTTCTGTGGCGAAGCAGAAAGAAGAAGAGACGCTTGAACCAGGCGATACCGAACTTGTCGGCGATGTCGGAACGGACCTGTTCGATCACCATATCCGTCGGGAGAGACTTGGGACAGACATCGACGCAGGCCGTACACAAGAAACAGCTCTCGAAGATATCTTTGGCATTTTTATCCAGTTCAAGATTTCCTTTTTGGTAGGCACCTAAAAGGTCCAAGAAACCGCGCGGACTCGTTACCTCATCTGCATTAACATTATGAATGGTACATACGGGTACACACTTAGCACACTTGACGCAGGGGTCTGTATACTCTGCAAAATTAAATATATCTTCTGTTTTCTCTGCCACTTTATCCTCTATTAAACGGTTTTGGAAAATGTTTTCGCATTTCCACTATGTGCCTGCATATACGCATCAAAAGGCATCACTATATTTCGAATAAGCATCGTCCCTGTTTGTGAGACCTCTATTTTCTCATCGCTAAGGCTCAAGAGCTCCGCCGACTCGAACTCTCTGAGCGCTTCCAGGGCATCTGAAAAATACTCTTTGAACTCTATCTTGTATGATGACTCAAAACGCTTAATATCTAGCTTGAAATTACTCATTAGTTCCATAATCACATATTGACGGATCTTGTC
Organism: uncultured Campylobacterales bacterium; assembly: GCA_964014335.1. Taxonomy (GTDB): domain Bacteria; phylum Campylobacterota; class Campylobacteria; order Campylobacterales; family Sulfurimonadaceae. Next base: position 3,723 of record CAXGZT010000180.1, read on the forward strand.
ATCCTCGCTCAAGACAATGCCTCTTTCAAAAGGAAGCCTGCCCGCATCGATAGCCTCTTCATATGCCGCCATCTCTTTGAAGTTCTGTGCATAATAGTCTACGCCTTCGCCGATAGAGGTGATGCCTATGCCTATCAGGTCGGCTCCGCCCTTGGTCGTATAACCTTGAAAGTTCCTATGCAGCTCACCCTTCTCAATCGCCAGAAAAAGCTCATCGTCAGGCTTGGCAAAGTGATCCATCCCGATCATCTTATAGCCGTTGCCCTCAAAGAAATCGATGGTGTATTTTAGAATATTGAGTTTGACATCGGGCGTCGGAAGCGTCGTCTCGTCGATCTTGCGCATAGTCTTTTTCAGCCAGGGAACATGCGCATAATTGAAGACTGCCAAACGGTCGGGGTCCAGGGTAAGCGTCATATCAAGCGTCTTTTTAAAGGTCTCAAAGGTCTGAAACGGCAGTCCGTAGATCAGATCGACATTGACACTCTCTATCCCGTACTTTCGTGCGAGATCGACCGCATTTTTTGTGATGTCATAGGGCTGGATACGGTGAACGGCCGTCTGAACCTTCTCGTCAAAATCCTGTTGGCCGAAGCTCACCCGGTTAAACCCGTTCTCGACCATTACTCTCATCTGATCTTCATCCAGAAAACGCGGATCGATCTCACAGGAGATCTCTGCATCCTTTTGAAAGTTGGGAAAACTTGCTTTTATTTTGGCAATAATACGTGCCAGCTGCTCAGCAGAGAAGAAGGTCGGTGTCCCGCCGCCAAAGTGCAGCTGCATCACCTCCCTGGAGGTATCCAGATGCTCTTTGAGAATATCCATCTCCCTGAAAAGATAATCGATATAACGCTCTTTCTTCTCCTCTTTGGAGGTAAAGACGACGTTGCAGCCGCAAAAGTAACAAGCAGATCGGCAAAACGGAAGATGAAAATACAAGGAAAGGGGGCGCGAAGAGTCCTGATTTTTTAATTTGTTGACATAAGTATCATAATTATAAGAGTCAGAAAACTCTATCGCCGTCGGATAAGAAGTGTATCGCGGGCCCGGCTTCGAATATTTAATATATTTTTCAAAATCCAACATCATTAATCGCCTAAATTATATTTATAATTCGCGATTATACCTAATGTGGGCTAAAAACCAGGTAAAAGAAAGAGGCTTAATGCTCTAAAGC
>CAXGZT010000181.1:0-4900 GCA_964014335.1 uncultured Campylobacterales bacterium
GTGAACAGCAGCGCCGTGCCCCTTTCAGTTTTGAGTTTATTGCAGTCACCGTCTCTTACGGAATGGGTGAAAACTTTGATTACCTTGCGAAACATTGTGAAGAGTACGGGATCAAGTATCTTGTCAAAGATACAAAAATTTATGAAACTGCCCAAGAGAAGATCAGGAAAAACTCATCATTCTGTTCGTTTTTCTCGCGTATGCGGCGGGGATCTCTATACAGCGTTGCCGAAGAGCTGGGCTGCAATAAGTTGGCCTTGGGACACCACCTCGATGATGCGGCAGAAAGCTACTTTATGAATCTTATTTATAATGGTCAAATGCGTGCACTCGCTCCCAAATATAGAGCCGGAAACGGGTTGATTGTTATCCGTCCCCTTATTCAGATGCGTGAGCGTCAACTGCAAGGCTTCGTCAGAGATAATGGGCTTGAAGCGATAGGGGACGAAGCCTGTCCGGCAATGCGTTTTGACGTTAAAATGCCCCACGCAAGAGCGACAATGAAGGAGATGTTGGCAGATATGGAGAAAAAGTATCCGGACATCTTCGTCTCTATCAATGCTGCTTTCGGCAATATCTCTGAAGAGAGTTTCTTTGATCCTGAACGTTTTTCTTTATAGGATATAGGAGCAGTCTATATGGCTCTTGTGAATAAAGTACTTTTATAAAAAATAAAGGAACAGTGATGTCCTCTCAAAGGCTTTGCGAAGAGTTTAAATGTATTAATTACAAAGATGACCTCATACACCTTTTTATCTCTTCAAGCTACAAGTCCAGTTTTTTATATATAGGCAGCGTTATACTCTTTGTCTGGTTCCTACAGGATTTTATTCCCGGAGATATATTGGTTCCGTGGGTGCTCGCGCAGTTTTTTTATCAACTAAGCCGTTTTTATCTTGTGTATAAGTATAGAGCCGAGGGCTTCTCGAAAGAGCAGAAAAAACGGTTTTTTAATGAACACTCGATACTTCTATTTTTCGGGGGCTTGACGTGGGGGATAGGCAGTCTTTTATGCGTATTGTATACCTCGTCACCCTATGAGTATGTTATTTTTGCCTTAATGATAGGTATATCGGCCGGGAGTATAGCGACCCTGAGTTCGCTGTTTCGTTTGTATGCTCTCTTTAACCTTCCCCTGCTCCTTTTACTTTTTTTAAGCTTTGTATACAAGGGAGAGAGCTTCCATTATTATGTGGCTTTAGTGACTTTGCTCTTTATTATTGTAGCGATGTTGGCATCATGGACTATGCATAAAAGTCTGAAGCGTTCCGTCGAGTTGAAGGAGCTGTATGCCCAAGCACAAGAGAAGCTTTCACAGATCAACATCACTTTGGAAGAGAAGATTAAAAAGGAAGTTGAGAACAACCGGCAAAAAGATCAGCAGATGCTTGAACAGTCCCGACTGGCACAGGTGGGGGAGATGATCTCTATGATCGCACATCAGTGGCGCCAGCCTCTTGCCTCTATCTCTGCTATCTCGGGGACGCTGAACTTTGATGTTATGACGGATGCGTACAGAAAAGAGCTTTTTCAAGAGAGGTTGGAGTCGATTACAGAACTTTCACAGCATCTTTCATCGACGATTGATGATTTCAGAGGTTTTTTCAAAAAGGATAAAAAGGCGGTGAGTGTCTCGCTGAAAGAACTCTGCATCTCTAGTCTGGATATTATCTCTCCTACACTCGAAAGCAAAGGAACGGTAGTAGAGACCGAGATAGAAGAGGGGGTCAGCTTGAAGACCTACCCAAATGAGATCAGACAGGTCCTCTTAAACCTCTTGAAAAACTCCGAAGAGGCGATAGAAGAGAAAGGGATAGATAAAGGAAAGATCTGGATGCGTGCTCGAAAGAGAGAGGGAAGAACCTACATAAGTATAGAAGACAATGCCGGCGGCATAGCTGAGGATATTTTAGGAAAACTGTTTGAACCCTATTTCAGTACAAAAACAAAAAAAGACGGTACCGGCTTGGGGCTTTATATGTCTAGAATGATCATCAAGGAGCGTTGCCGGGGAAACATCAAAGTTTCCAATAAAAACGCGGGTGCCTGTTTCGAGCTCAGTCTTCCAAGTCTTTAAAAGGACTTAAACAGAATGTACTTTTTAGGTTATTTCGTTATTATTAATTATAAAAGAGGTGCTTAGTGTTTCAGAAATTTAAAACATTGCGTAAACAGTCGAAAATGGCGGATTTTCATCAGGACCTGATCAACCTCTTTATCTCTGTAAGCTATAAGTCGAGCATCGCTTATTTGAGCAGTCTTGCTATCTACGTATGGTTTTTATCCGAGTTTATCCCCGCCTCTGTCTTGCTTCCGTGGACTCTTGTACATCTGTTTTATCAAGTTTTCCGATTCTATTTTGCAAGGCGGTATAAGAATAGGACTTTAACAAAAAAAGGCAAGGTGAAGTTTCTATATGAACATATAATATTGGCTTTTATCGGCGGTACGACCTGGGGGATAGGAAGTGTTTTATGTGTTGTATACGCCCCTACGCCTTATGAATATATTGTGCTGACGCTTATCGTCGGTATGGCCGCGGGCAGCATCTCGACGCTCAGCCCGATTTTTCGTGTATTTGTGGCCTTCGTATTGCCTATACTTCTTTTTCTGACGGTTGCCTTTATCTATAAGGGTGATGACATGCATAGTGCAATTGCTGTTATGATTTTGATCTTTACGGCCGTAGTCATGTCTGCTTCTTGGGATGCTCATAAAAACTTAAGGCGTTCTGTCGAATTAAAAGAGTTATATGCGCAGTCACAAGAGCAGTTAAGGGAGATCAATGTCTCTTTGGAAGAGAGGGTGAGCAAAGAGGTCGAGTATAACCGCCAAAAAGATCAACATATGCTGGAGCAATCCCGTTTGGCCCAGATGGGAGAGATGATATCTATGATAGCACATCAATGGCGCCAACCCCTGTCGGCCATCACGGCTGCAACAGGTTCAATGACACTTCATATACAGTTGGAAGGGTACAAAGAGGAGTATATTGAAGAAAAAATACAAGACATTAATACCTATACCCAATATCTTTCTACTACGATTTCCGATTTTAGAAACTTTTTTAAGCCTGACAAAGAAAAATCCTTGACAAGCCTAAATGAGATAGTCAAAGGCTCTTTAAAGATCATAGGAACTTCATTAGAGTCTCAAGGGGTAAGGATCGACTCCTCTTTAGCGTCAAAAGAGGAGTTCTCTTCATACCCCAATGAGTTAAAACAGGTCGTTTTGAATATTTTGAAAAATGCGCAGGATGTGTTTATTGAGAAAGGGATAAAAGAAGGGAGAATATCGATACGGACAGATAGTATGGAAGATGCATTTCAGTTAAGGATAAGTGACAATGCGGGAGGAATACCCGAAGAAAACATCGCGTATATCTTTGATCCCTATTTTACGACAAAAGAGAGCCTCGATGGGACAGGACTGGGTCTGTATATGTCAAAAATGATCGTAGAAGACCACTGTCATGGAAGCCTGAGGGTTGAAAACCAAGGGGATGGTGCATGTTTTATATTAACACATCCACGGACCTGAAAAATTCTTAACCCAAACTTGAAAAACTTCGCTTGACTATTATAATTTATTTATAATCGGTATAATTTCATACTATTATTTAAATAAAGGAAGTTTATGAACGTTTATCCAGATAAAGAGATGCTAGAAAATTCGGATATGAAGATCGTTGATATCCGTACCCCGATGGAGTGGAAACAGACCGGTGTCGTACCAGGATCTCACACTATCATGTTCTTCGATCAGACAGGAAACTATGATGCCGAAGGTTTTTTAAAAGCAATGGATGAACTAGGCGGAAAAGATGTGGAAATCGGTCTTATCTGTCGTACGGGAAGCCGTACTGCACAAATAGCAAGCTTTATGCAGCAGCAGGGATATAATGTAAAAAACTTAGCCGGCGGCGTTATGAAACTTATGGGTGAGGGATATCAATTAGAAGCATATAAAGGGTAGTTCGGTAAGGAAAGGGTGCGGCAGACCATATCAATGCGTCTCGATATAGCCTCTCTCCTGTGAACCCGGGATACTCCTGTTTACTTCTTCATAGGGTTGAGCGTCTTCGGAACAGGCACTAAAACAGAAGATAAACAGACTCATCAGATATAGTTTTTTCATTGATTCTCTTTTGTATACTCTTCTTTAAGTGCTTGTAAAAACTCAAGTATACGAATTTGGTAGGTCGAGGTGTCCTCATCCGTGCTGCATTCCATGATAGGGTAGAGAGACGCAATGTCGATCTTGGCGGCATATCGTGGAATCTGGTGGAGCTCTTTTTGAATATCGGCGATAAGGTCATCTATGTTAAGCCCGTTTTTACGATGTACTTTCTTAACGTATTCACGCGTGGTAAGCAGAAGCATATCGACCCTTTCTTTGTTTTTATAGATCTGCATACCAGCCTTATGCACGAGAGTGTATTCACATTCAGAGGAGTGGCGGTTAGCGGCAATAATCAGAGCAAAGATCTTGGCGCGAAACTCCAGTGAGTTATGATGGTAAATAAGGACCTCTCTCAAACCTATATAGAGGTAATGTTTTAAATTAAAAAAAAATTTCATCTTCACCTGCACTTTTAATTCTCCTATTATAACATTATTTTATATGTTATGTGAGCTTCTACGGGGAGAAATTTTTTTAAAAGATGAATTGATTCAGATCAATTAAGCTGGAATGATATGGAAAAAAGTTATTTTATACTTATGAAGCTTTTAATCTTTCTCTGTTTTTTTCTTGCTGTTACGGGTTATGCTTTTGACGATAAGAACGATACCCAAGAGCTTGAATTCGGTTATATTGATGAATATCATGGCGCCTTCAGTTCAAAAGTACATGAATGGGGAGTTGATATTGATAGTTTGGTTTTAGGGGTATATAACTA
>CAXGZT010000182.1:0-4888 GCA_964014335.1 uncultured Campylobacterales bacterium
CTCGCTTCCTGTACCGTTACATACAGGACAGGTCTGAGAAAAGGTCATAAATCCCTGTTTCATATAGACCTGACCCTGACCGCCACATTGTGAACAGGTCTTTACCTTTGCGTCTTTCGCTCCTGTACCCTTGCATGAACCGCATGACTCCTTGTATTTGAAGTCCAGCTCTTTTTCGCATCCAAACACGGCCTCTTTAAAGCTGATACCCATATTGAGACCAAGGTCCAGAGGGTATTTTTCTTCGCTTCCGCGCTTACGGCGGCTTCCACCGCCACCGCCGAATCCGCCGAACATCTCTTCAAAGACTGAACTGAGATCATCAAACCCTCCGCCGCCAAAGCCGCCACGGCCTCCGCCTCCGCCCTGAAGGCCTTCTTTTCCGTATCGGTCATAAATAGAACGTTGTTTCTCGTCGCTTAAAACTTGATAGGCTTCATTACAGAGCTTGAAGTTATGCTCCGCTTCTTTATCTCCGGGGTTTTTATCGGGATGATACTTTTTCGCCATTGCCCGGTAGGCTTTTTTGATCGCCGACTTGTCTGCGCTTTTAGTGACTTCTAAGATTTCGTAATAGCTTAGTTCTTCCATGATGTATAAATATCCAAATTAAATTTTTCTAAAGAAACATCCAATCAGGAAAGTTTCACTTGCAATCTAAAGAAACTTTCCACCGAGTAGAAACATCTTCGTTTTAGTTTTGGAATTATACCAACTTAAGCGTTATAATACAATCATGAAATATGGAAGCTGCCTTTTAGTTCTCTTTTTATTGTTTACGGGTTGTGCTCATAAGAAAGAGAGCAGGTTGGATACTCTCTCTAAGGGAGAGTATCGAGAGGTTTTGTTTGAGGATCTGCCCTCATGGGAAGAGGAGGAGTTCGAAGATGCTTTGAGACTCTTTCAAAAGACATGTGAGCGTATCGGCTCTAAAGAGCTGTATAAAACAGTCTGCAGGGCTTCGTTTGAGGCTCAGGATGGACAACATTTTTTTGAAGAAAACTTCACGCCATTTATATCCTTGTCCAAAAGCTCACTGGCAACGGGGTATTTTGAACCGGTATTAAAGGGTTCATTGATACAGAGTGAGAGCTATCCTTATCCTGTCTACGGCCTGCCGGAGGACTTGTTGAAAATCGAGCTTGCTGAACCCTATCAATCATGCTTGAAGAGAGCTGTAAGCGGGCGTTTGGCGGACAAGAAGATTCTTCCCTACTATACACGCAAAGAGATTAATGCGGGGGCTTTGAAGATAGGGCCGATCTGTTACACGAGTGACATAACGGAGCTTTTTTTCCTGCACGTTCAAGGCTCGGGGAAGATCCTTCTTGAAAACAATCAGAGTCTATACCTCGGTTATGCCGGCGACAACGGACACCCTTATGTCTCGATCGGAAAAGAGATGGTAAAGAGAGGGATGCTGGGCAAAAAGGAAGTCTCCTTGGAAAGTATCCGCCGCTACTTAAACGAATACCCTTTAGAGCGTGATGCGATCTTGGAACTTAACCCCTCTTATATCTTTTTTGAAAAAAGAGCCCGCAGTGCCAGCGGTGCCTTGGGTCTTGTGCTGGAAGCAGGGCGCTCTATTGCGGTGGACAGAAAAAACATTCCCCTGGGCATGCCCGTATTTATTAGTACAAAGGAACCCATTGAGGGTGATAAACTCGATAGAATGGTTTTTGCCCATGATACGGGAGGAGCCATACAGGGCGAGGCGAGGATCGATATCTTTTTCGGCTCAGGTGAAAAAGCAAGAAAGCAGGCCGGAAGAATGAACGATGAGCTCAGACTTTGGATACTTGTGCCTAATGATTACCTTGCTCAAAGTAAGAAAAGGATAAACTCACTTTTATGAAACGCGGATTAGAAAAATTTAATATTTTGGTTGAAGCCTTGGAGTCTTTGCCTACTATAGGTAAAAAGTCAGCAACGCGCCTGGCTTACCACATGCTGATGCAGGACAATTTTTCTGCAATTAAAATTGCGCATGCCATTGAAAATGCTCTGGGAAGTTTACGAAAGTGTGCAGAGTGCGGCGGTCTGTGCGAGGATGAGCTTTGCGGTGTCTGTTCAGACGAGGGACGAGACAGAGAGCTTCTGTGTATTGTCGAAAACGCTAAAGATATCCTAACGCTTGAAGAGAGCGGTATCTTCGAGGGCCGCTATTTTGTCTTGGAAAACCTAGACCACTTTGATTCTTCCCATCTGATTGATCTGGTCAATTCGGGGGTAAAAGAGATCGTCTTCGCCTTGACCCCCTCCATTGCGAATGATGCTGTCATGCTTTTTATCGAAGATAAGCTAAGCCTGTGTGACGTGAATTTTACCCGTATCGCCCAGGGCGTTCCAACGGGAGTAAGCCTGGAAAACATAGACCTGCTCTCTTTAAGCCGTGCCATCGAAGACAGGGTACGGGTATGAGCCGTTTTTTGACTCTGCATAGAACACTGTTAATGAGGGAGCATGATGTCTATTCGTTATAAGCTTCTGTTTTTCTTTCTGGTTCAGCATATTTTCTTTCTCGCTATCACTCTCTTCTTTGTCCAGTTTTTTATTCGTCCCCATCATCTGGAGATGGAACATCTAAGTGCCAAAGAGCGTATCTCTCAGGTCCGGTATATTTTTAAGAGCGAGATGGAACATCTGAAGCTCTTAAATATTGATTGGGCGGTATGGGATGATACCTATAACTATCTCAGTAACAGAAACAGTGATTACATTCAGAGCAATTTCCACGAAAATATTCTAGAGAGCACAGATCTAAGCCGTATAGAGATATTTGATGCATCGGGAAAGAGTGTCTACTGTGTTGAAGATGAAAGGATAGGTGCTGGTTCTTTAATAGGACCGGAGGGGTATTTGAAAAAAAAGTTTCTCTCCGGCCCCAAATCTGCCCGGAAAAAAACACGACACGGGATTATCGCTTTGGACAAGGGCTTTGCACTGGTCTCTTTGAGCCCTGTCTTGCGTGGTAATGGAAGCGGGCCTGCTGCGGGGATACTTTTGATGTTGCGTTCTGTCGAGAAGAAAATGATCGAGAAGATCAATAAAAGTACACATACAGAGGTGTCTCTTCTGCCGATAGAGAGTCTTTCTTCTTTTCAAGAGAGTGAAGGATTTTATACGCAGAGAGAGGACAAAGAGCATCTGAAAGTGAGTTCCGTCTTAAAGGGTTTGGATGAAAAAGCCTCGGTTGGAGTCGAAATAGCACTGAAACGCGAACTTGTCATCGAAAGCGAAAAGCTTATTCTTTATCTTTTTATTTTTGGCGGCGTCTTGGGGATAGTTAGCTTTTTTATCTCGCTGAGGCTATTGAGAAAAGAGGTCGTCAAACCCTTGAGTGACCTGGGAAAGCATATTGTCAATCTTCGTAGGGAAAAGAGCTATATCAAGTGTCCCTTAGAGAATAGAGAGGACGAAATAGGGATACTGGCAAGAGAGTTCAATACCCTTTTGGAAAGTCTGGATTCGACGAACCAGACGCTTTCTACAGTAGCCCATGTGGATGCGCTGACCGGTCTGGCTAACCGTTTGGACTTGGAAGAGAGGTTTGAAATAGAAAAACGTCTCTCCTACAGGGAGACGAAAGAGTTCTCTATTTTGATCTTAGACATCGACTGTTTTAAGAAGTATAATGATACTTACGGGCACGTCAAAGGCGATGAGGTACTGAGCCGGGTAGCACAGAGTATCAAGGACTCTTTGGCACGTCCTCGTGATTATGCCGCACGTTACGGGGGAGAAGAGTTTCTTGTTATCTTGCCTAAAACGCAGGTAATGGGCTCTATCACCGTTGCGAAACGGATATTAGAGAATGTGGAAGCCTTGCAGATCGAACACGAGTCGAGCCTTTTGGATAAAAAGCTCATCAGTGTGAGTATCGGTTGTCTGACTATAATAGCGCATAAAGACCAGGATCAGGACTCAATCATCAATATGGCGGATGAAGCACTGTATACGGCAAAGAACAGAGGAAGGGACCGCTATTTTGTTTATAACAAAGAAGGGGTGTCGACAGAGAGCGATAGAGAGAGTTTCTTCTCTTTAGCCGCTACTAAAAAAGAAAACTCTCTCTCATAACAGCCTCTATCTCCTTAAGCGAAAAACTTTCATGAGTGAAGTAGTTGTTGGCAAGCACACCTTGTCCAAGCAGCATGTCCGCACCGTCCTTATAGTTAAGTCCCATCTTCTGGCAAAGTTTCAAGAAGGGTGTGAGTTTACCGTAAATGGCATCAGCCGCATATGAACTCTTTTCCAGCAAGGCCCTGAGCAGTTCCAGGGGAGCGGGGTAGTGTTCATCATCAAGTCCGGCAGAGGTCGTGTTTATAATGAGGTCATACGCTTTTATCGGACAATCCGTCCAGGTATGGGTCTCAAGTCCCGCTGCTATAAAATAAGCAAGATTCCCCTCGCTACGGTTGAGTACGCTGACCTCAAGACCCTCAAGCATGAACTTTTTTGCCAAGGCCTTGGCTGTACCTCCCGCTCCGATGATCAGAACTCTCTTTATACCCTTGAAGCCGGCAATAGAGAACAGGAATCCGTCTGCATCCGTGTTGTATCCGATAAGCTTGCCGTTCTCATTCACAAGGGTGTTTACGACACCGATCTCTTTGGCAAAGCCCCGTATCTCGTCGCAGGCCTTATAGGCAGCTTCTTTGTGAGGCACTGTAACGTTTGCACCTTGAAGCTTCTGGGCAAAAAAAGTCTCTCTGAGTCGGTCTCCGTCTTCTAGACGGATGCGGGTATAACATGCGTTAAAGTTCAGTTTTTTAAAGACATGGTTATGCATGAGAGGCGAACGCGAGTGTTTTACAGGATTTCCGAAAATAGCAAAAAGTTGTTTTTCTGAGGGCATATGTTTACTTTTTTTTGGATTATAACATCT
>CAXGZT010000183.1:0-4807 GCA_964014335.1 uncultured Campylobacterales bacterium
CACCGACACTTTCGTCGGCAGCGTCAGATGTGTATAAGAGACAGATGAAATCCTTCACGGGATCAATCCTGATCTTATCCATGCGATCGAGTACGGTTGGTTTACCTTCGCGGCGGCTCCTCTGTTCCAGTTCCTGCTGTTCCTTTACGGTATTGTCGGTAACTGGGGATGGGCGATTGTAATATTGACAATTGTTATCCGTCTTGTGCTTTTCCCTCTGACATTCAAGGGAATGGTCTCCATGCAGAAGCTAAAAGATGTGTCACCTAAGGTAAAAGAGCTTCAAGCCAAGTATAAGGGCGATCCTCAGCGTATGAATGCCGCTGTTATGGCACTTTACAAGAAAGAAGGAGCGAATCCATTAGGAGGATGTCTGCCACTTTTGATGCAGATTCCTGTCTTTTTTGCGATTTATAGGGTATTATTAAATGCTGTAGAATTAAAAGGCGCAGAATGGACACTGTGGATTACAGATTTGGCACATATGGACCCGACTTTTGTATTACCGATTTTAATGGGTGCATCTATGTATTATCAACAACGTATCACGCCAAGTAATTTCACTGACCCTATGCAGGAAAAGATATTTAGATTTTTACCGATAATATTCACATTTTTCTTTGTGACATTCCCGGCAGGACTTGTTCTGTACTGGTTAGTAAACAATATTTTCTCTATCGCCCAACAATTCGTAGTAAATAAAAAATTTCAAAGCCTAAAAAAGGCTAAAGAGGTATAGATTATGGTCAAAATAGAAGCGGAGACATTAGAGAGTGCCTATTCGCTGGCAGCTGAAAAGCTGTCATGTTCTATTACACAACTGAACATAGAAGTTATTCAAGCACCCTCAAGCGGATTTTTAGGACTATTTAGGAAGCAGGCGGTGATCGTCGCTACATCCAAGGTGGAAGTAAAAGAAGCAGTTCCGCCGGTTGCAGAGCCCGGCCCGGCTTCAGAGCGGGAAGAAGCGAAGAGTTCCGAAGCAGTCGAAGGGTCCGGGGCAGCGAAAACATCCGAGCCCCTGCAAAAGAAGCCAAGGCCAAAGGCCAAAGCCGATGAACCCGCCCAAAAGAGAGCAAAACCGGCCAAGCAAAACTCGCATAACGATATCATCCTACCGACATCCTTTGTAACGGACCAGGAAGACGATTATGACGGTTCGGATATCTATGCGGATGAAGAAGAAGAGATCTATATAGGCGAAGAGACGGAGATATGTGACAAGTCGCATGACGAGATCCATGAACAGTTGGCAGGCGGTTACACGCCGTCGACAGCCTCTAAACAGGCTATTGACAACTTTTTCGAAGAGAGCTGCAAACCGAGTGAGGTCGCGGTGGAGATCAAGGCAAAGATCGATGCACTTTTCAAGCATGCCTGTTTCGAGATCGACGAGATCAAGGTCTGCGAACATGACGAGAAAACGATCCTCGTCGAGTTTTCGGGAAAAGATGCAGCCCTGCTTATCGGGAAAGAGGGATACCGCTATAAAGCTCTCTCCTATATGCTTTACAACTGGATCAACGCGACCTACCAGCTTCAGCTTCGTCTCGAGATCGCCGAATTCTTGAAAAACCAGGAGGAGATGATCTGCAAGTACCTTGAAGGCGTCTATACGAACATAGACCGCGACGGCCGTGCACAGACGAAAATCCTTGACGGCGTTCTGGTACAGATCGCACTGCGTGAACTGCGCGGAGCTTATCCCGATAAATACGTTGCCATCCGATCGACGAGAGACGGCGCGAAGTTTATCATCGTAAACTCTTTTAACAATAACAGTAACAACAACTACTAAGATGAACGATACAATCGCGGCCGTTGCCACAGCGCACGGTATCGGCTCCATCTCCATCATCCGCCTCAGCGGCAAAGCATCTTTTTCAATCGCCAAAAAACTCTCAAAAAAACCGGACTTTAAACCCCGACATGCAACACTAACCCCTTTATACAATACTGGCGACGAGCTGATCGACGAGGCTATTGTCGTATACTTCAAGGGTCCAAACTCTTTTACAGCCGAGGATATCATCGAGTTTCAGTGTCACGGGGGAAAGATCGTCGCCGAACAGGTACTCAATGCTGTTTTAGAGCAGGGCGCACGGTTAGCCGAACCGGGTGAGTTCTCCAAACGTGCCTTCTTAAACGGGCGTATAGACCTGACCGAAGCCGAAGCGATAGCCCAGCTTATCGAAGCTAAGAGTGAAGACGCGGCGAAGATACTCGCCAAACAGATGAAGGGTGAACTGAAAGGTTACGTTGAGGGGGTACGTGATGACCTCTTAAACATCCTTGCCTACTCGGAGGTGACGATAGATTACGCCGAAGAGGACCTTCCCCAAGACTTAATAGATCAGATACTGGATAGACTGGATAAACTCCGTCTGCAGCTCAGCGATACCCTGCAAGCCAGTCAGAGTCGTGCAGGTCTGATGCAGGGATTTAAAGTTGCCATCATCGGTAAACCAAACGTCGGTAAAAGCTCTCTGCTCAATGCTCTTCTAAACTATAAGCGCGCTATCGTCTCTGATATCGCAGGAACAACCCGCGATACGATCGAAGAAGAGGTGAAGATTGGCACCCACCTGATACGCATGGTTGATACGGCGGGGATCAGAAACGCCAATGACGAGATAGAGCGCATCGGGATAGAACGAAGTATTGAAGCGATAGAGCAGAGCGACATCGTTATTGCCCTCTTTGACAACTCCAGAGACTTTGATGAGGAAGACGAGAAGATCGTCTCTTTGATCGAAGAGCATCAAGATAAGAAGTCTTTTATTACCCTGCTTAACAAGACTGACCTTGAAACGCAACTCGACAAGGCAAAGATTGAAAAATATTCTCCTATAGAACTGAGCTGTAAAGAGAGTGCAAGAGAATTGATAAGCGAATTAGAGAAGATCATGGATACGAAAAATGTATCGGAGGAGATGATGCTGATCTCCGCGCGTCAGATCAATGCCGTTAAAAAGGCTCTGAATGAGATAGAAGAGGCGAAGATGCCTCTGGAAGAGCAGGAACTGGAGATCTTCTCTTTTCACATGAACATGGCCATTAACGAGGTCTCTTCCATCACTCGCCCTTACGAACACGGTGAGATGCTCGATAAGATGTTCGGCAACTTTTGCCTTGGGAAGTAAGCTATGAAAATAGTAGCTATTGATTTAGGTCTTAAACGTATAGGCCTTGCCTACTCTGCCGATCCCAACTTTGTGACCCCGCTTAATGCCGTTGAACGCAAGAACCGTAATCAGGCTTCTGCTGCTGTTAAAGAAGCGATAGAAGAGTGGGGCGCTGAGGCAGTGGTCATCGGTATTCCCATGGGAGGAAGCAGCGAGGATGAGATGCGCCGTCGCGTGGCCCACTTTATGAACCTTGTCGACTTTGAGGGCCCCGTCTATTATCAGGATGAGTCTCACTCTTCGCTTGAGGCGGAAGAGTCTATGAAAGGGATGATGAAACAGAAGAAAGACGGGCGGATTGACTCCCTTTCCGCAAAGATCATTCTTGAACGGTGGATTTCGGCTAATAAGGGGCTTTTAGCAGATTAACGCTATGCTAAGGCGGCGTAACGGAGATGAGTGTTGTGCAATAATGCCGTATGCCATGCACAAAAGCGAACCGTAGTTATGCCGTCTATGTTGAGCTACTCGTTATGCCCCTTTAGGGTGTTAGAAATTTCTATAGAAGATAGTAACAAATTATACGATTCACGATTATATGCGTTAGCCAGTTTTATTAAATTGGTTTCAAACAATTTATCATGAATCTCATCGTTTTGTAGGAATAACGTCTTCTGTGCCACTGCGTTACTAGCGTTGAAACTTTCCAAGGGGTTACTTCCTGCCCATTCTGGATCCAGAGTTTCGATGGTTTTACGTATTTCTGCTAACTGTTTATTTAAACCATTTACTTTATTTCGGTAGTTTTTTGTAAACTGTGTTTTATCCGCACCTGATTTGAATGAATTTAAATGATTTGCTAATGCGCTTTTCTCACCTGCTAATGTTGATAGTTGTTTTACCAATTTTGGCACACTTTCCTTTATTCTTTTTAGTTCATGATTATCATATCTGGTAATAGCGCCCTGCACCCATGAGGCCACTCCATCAATAAGCTCAACAAAATCCAAAGATGCCTTTATTTGAACATCTACTCCTTTACTATGAGCTGGATTAGAAAATAAAATTAATATGGAAAATAGACTCAATATCAGTTGTTTCATAATTTTCTCCTTTCCTTTGGCATAACTCTTAATATACAAAATTCTATATGATTAATACTATTATAACAATAATATAAAACACTATTAGTTTATTTTAATACATACATTATGTATAAAACTGCCATATTTCTCTAGTTTATTTTCTAAATCTATTATTCTTGTTCTGATGTTATGTTGTGCTATTGAATTTAAGTCCAATCGGCATAGAGATTTGTATATTGGAGACTTTTGAATAGGCGATTGCAATCGCTCCTGAATACCTGTTATAATCTCGCATCATAAACAAAAGGATTCATCTTATGTATGACCTTATCAAAAACATAGCCAGATCTGCCGGCCCGCTTTTCCTGGAGGGCTACACCCAGGCGAAGAAGATTACTTACAAGAGTGCCGTCGACCTCGTCACCGACTACGACGTCAAGGTCGAGCTATACCTCAAAGAGAAGCTGGCCGAGGCCTTTGCAGAACATACCCTGGTAGGCGAGGAGACCAGCGAGGGCATCACCCACCCCGAGAAGGCGATCTATATCGACCCGATCGACGGAACGACCAACTTCGTCCATGGTATCCCCTTTTGTG
>CAXGZT010000184.1:0-4761 GCA_964014335.1 uncultured Campylobacterales bacterium
ATATTTCCGTTATACCCGTCATCAAGAATAATCTTGCCGCCCGCATCAATTCTTTGCAGGCGGTGCTCGACAGCTTCCAGACCTTTTACCGCTTTTTGAATATCTTCTATCGGCATGCCCAGGTATCTGGCGACCTTGACCGCTGCCGTGATGTTTATGGCTTGAAACGACCCTAAAACCGATGTCTCAAAAGGGATATCCTCGCCTTCAAGCTCTATCTTGAAGCTAAGCCCCTCCAGGTTGGATACAAGATCTTTGGTCTCAGAGCCAAAAAACTCGACCTTATCATGTTTTTCATCCGTAGCGCTCTCGTGTACGAATGCTCTCTCAAGTCGAGAGCTCTGCATGATCTCCAGCTTGGTACGTATGATGTTTTCCAGAGACTTGAAGTACTCGATATGCGCAGGTCCGATCTTTCCTACAACGGCGATATGATGGCTCAAAAGCTGCGATATCTTATAAATATCGCCTCTCTCTCTGGCCCCGGCTTCTGCGATATAGACCTGCGTGTCGGAAGGAAGGTCCATGTTGATATCCTTGACTATCCCGCCCAGGGTATTGACAGAACGCGGAGTCATATAGGCTTTGTATCGGGACTTGAGAATCTGATACAGAAAGTTCTTCATGCTGGTCTTTCCGTAACTTCCCGTCAATGCGATCACCTTTAATCCCTGCATCCCTTCAAGTTTCTTCTTCGCCTCTCTCATAAAGGCTAAAAAAAGAAACTTCTCAATCAGCATAGAACCAAGAGTCGCTACCAGAAGAGGCATAAATACACCGTAGACCTCACACGACTCTTTAACGGTACACAAGAAGTTTTGAAAAAGGGTCAAAAAGATCAACAAGATCAAAAACCGTCTAACCCTCCAGGTCAGGACCAAGGGCTTGTCAAGGCGCTTGTACCAGACAAAAAGTGCAGGAAGGGCTGCAAAATAAAAATATATGGCAAAGAAC
Source organism: uncultured Campylobacterales bacterium (assembly GCA_964014335.1). GTDB lineage: Bacteria > Campylobacterota > Campylobacteria > Campylobacterales > Sulfurimonadaceae. The sequence goes on from CAXGZT010000184.1 coordinate 955, forward strand.
TCTGCCCACTGAAGGGAGTACATCCCGTAATAGATCATAAAAGGAAAGATAAAATAAAACAGGTGCCACCACGGCTTATGATGTTTGGTCAGGACTCTGCTGATCTGGTAGTTATACCACTGCATATTAGTGATAAGGTACCAGCCCAGGCTTGTGACAAATAGGACATTTGTGACAAAAAGAAGGAGTTGAGAATAGTCCATCATTTTAGATACTCCTCTGTAATCTCAGAAGCAATAGATTTCGCCCGGTTTGTAAAAAAGAAGTGATTCCCTTGATACACGGTAAAACGGTTCTTCTTGATAAGATCGGAGATCTTTTTTCCGGCAAGCAGGGGTGTCGCGGTATCATCTTCACCCCAGCATACCAAGGCTTTGTTAGAGAAACCAGCAAACTCTTTGGAAAAGTCTTCGTCCACGACTTTTTTAAAGGTCTCGTACATGACGCTGTTTAGCTCTTTGGCATCCTCTGCCCGAAAGATCCTGCTAAACCCTCCCAGGCCCAGCTTGTTGGCCAGCTTGGTGAGCCAGATCTTCGTCTTGACCTTAAAAGGCTTAGGCAGTTTTATCCCGGCTGAGGATAAAAGGACTAAAAGATCCGGGTTTAGCAGGGTTGCCACCTTGCCCCCGAAAGAGTGACCGAGTACTATCTCTTTTTTTGCACCCATAAGTTCTAAAAACACTTCAACGATACGCGCATATCCGTACGTGTCGAGCACTGCATGATTAATACTTCCTCCAAAACCGGGAAGGTCGATATAGATATGGCGAAAGGCATCCATATAGGGTTCAAAAGCCTGCTTCATGATCTCTTTGTTCGAACCCCAACCGTGCAGGATTATCAGGTCATGTTTCGCCAAAGGATTAACAATCTCATAGGAGATACTGTAGGTGTGCTGATCATGCTGAAAACTTTTAACAGCCATTAGGCTTTTCCTTTCGCGCTGCGGATCGAGTGCAGATAGGTATAGTTTACTTTGATCTCTTTTTTCTTCGGCAAGGAGATCTTTTCAATCAAACCGGCAAAGTCATCAAAAAGGTAGTTAGCCATTGAACCGGGGATGGGATTGATCTCATTAAGCAGAACCTTTCCCTCTACAACAAAGAAATCGCAACGGATCAAGGCACCTTCAAAAAGAGGCATATATATCTTTTCAAAAGCAGCATATAGCTCTTGCTTCAGCTCCTCGGGGATATCCGCCTCGCGGGCTTGTTCTGAGCGGGAAAAATCCAAATACTTCTTATCGAAATCTAAAAACTCCTCTTTATGAGGTTCTTCGATTATTGAAAATTCAAGACCGTTTTCCGTCATACACCCCGCTAGATTATACTCTTTTACACCCTGAATAAAAGGCTCGATCAAGAGACGGTCATCAAACTCATAGGCTACATCCAGGGCATAATCAAGCTCCTCTTCCTTATGAACGATACCCACACCGATAGAACTCCCCAAACGCGTGGGCTTGATGATACAAGGAAGCTCAAACCTTGTTTCCCTTTCTCCCTTTAAAAGTTCATATGAAACAGTATCAACCCCACAAACGCTGGCGTAAGCCTTTGTCATAAACTTGTCAAAACTTACCACCGATGCATCTTTTCGCGGCCCGATATAGTCTATCTTATAAAAATCAAAAAGCGAAGCTATTGTAGCATCCTCTCCGTCAGCACCATGTATGAGGTTCACTACCCTTTCGAACGAAAAGGTCTTAGAGCCAAAAAAGCTCTTATGCGCGAAACCGCCCTTTTTCAACTCAAGAAGAGGCTCTTTTTTATAGCTTCGCGTACTGAATGTTTTCGCATCCATCTTGCTCGTGTCAATTAGGTAAAATGTATGATCTTGGTCTAAAAAAATAAAATTCACATCTAAGGCGGAAAGTTTCTCTTTGAGAGTAATTGCGGAGACAATGCTTATCTCATGTTCGTATGAGGCACCGCCAAAAAGTATTGCTAAATTCAAATAAATATCCTGATGCTAATCTAAAAAGCCTATTTTAGCAAATTAAGTTTAAAAAAGAAGAAACACTTATAGGCAGAGGCTATTTCAACTTTTTAAGCGCCTCTTTAACAATCTCACCCGTATCCGTACTATGAATACCGGAGAGGACTTTGATGATCTGCTCTTTTTTAAAGCCCAGGCTCTCCAAGGCCATAGCTGCATCGGCCTGGGACGGAGAAGCCTTCTCATCTTGTGATTCCACGACGAAGTTACTCAGTTCAACCAAGATACGGCTTGCCCCTTTTGGCCCTATTCCGGGGACTCTTTTTATCGAAGCCACATCATTGGCCTGAACGATAGAGGCAAAACTACTCGGAGTGTATGTCGAGCAGATGGCAAGTCCGACCTTGGGCCCTACTCCATTTATCTTTATAAGTTGCGAAAACATCTGTTTTTCACTTTCAGAAGCGAAACCGTAGAGGCTGTGGGCATCTTCACGGATAATATGGACTGTATACAGTTTAACCCTCTGCGATTCTAGTGCGTGAAAGGTATTGATCGAGATAAAGACCTCATATATTAACCCATTTACATTCAAGTGGACTACGGTTGGCTCTTTTTTTTCTATACTACCTTCAATACCGACGATCATATTTTTTCTGTTCCTTCAATACGATAAGAATCATCCTTCTCATCATGCTTAAGCATAAAGCACTTTTCATTTTGTCCGCCCTTGGGAACATGGTAAAGCTCCAAATCCGGCTCGACAAGCTTGAAACGGATCTCGTTATGGCCTTTAAAGCTGTCATGGTTGATTATTTTTGCCTTCATAATGTCGCCTTGAAAGGCGTCTGTTTTGGCCATAAGCATCTCAAGCATATCCTCGTTTTGTTTTAACTCTTTTTTCAATGAAAGCAGATGTTGATGTAAGTCCTGGAACTCTTTAAATTTCGCGATAAAAGAGCTTGGCGTCTTGGCACCGCTCTTCTTATAATAGGCTAAACGTTTTTTCAGATCGGCAATAGCGTTTGAACTTCCGTCTAAAACAGTCTGTTTCTTTTCAATCTCCTCTGCGAGTGCACGCAGTTTCCGCTTTTGCAGAAGAAGTTCCTCTGCCTTTCCGCTGAGGGCTTCTTTGTCCTCTTCATACAAAACGGGAGAGATAGTAAAACTATTCTCTTCACCCTTAACCTGTTGGATCTCTATTTTTGAGCTGGCAGTGATATCCACATGAGAAGAGAGTGTCTCGACAAAAACCTCTTTTGCTATGATTTTCCCTCCTGTTGCCTGAAGAACCTCTACAGACTCTCCTTCGACAACACCCTGCTCCAGCCTAGTGATTTCAATCTTTTTCCCCTTGACTTTTCCCTTATGGATATTAATCTTCACCTCATCGGCTTCTATATAGGAACTTTGATGTGTTTGGCCCTGGATATTAACCTTGCGTGCCTTGATTTTTGCATTGTTACCGACATTACCGTCCACGTTAATCTCATTGACCTCAACTTCCATTCCTGCGCCGATAGCATCCTTGAAGGCATCGGATTCTTTGACATTCAGGGATACATCCGTATCTACTCCGGCTTCTATGGAGCCGGTCGTCTTAAAACTGATCTCCGCTACTTCCATCTCCACCTTAATATCATAGGTGTTATTCTCAAAGGTGATGTATCCGCTCTCTTTGGCCTTATATAATATCTTATCATCACTCTCCACTACCTCGATCTTGTCTGAAACGTTAAAAGCAGGAACATTTCCCGTCACAGGCTCCTTTACCTCTATGAACTCGCCCCGGCAGTTACGCCCAGGTTTGCCCTTCTTGGCTTTTATATATTCGATTAAAAGATCGTTTTCCAACACACCCTGTACAAA
>CAXGZT010000185.1:0-4704 GCA_964014335.1 uncultured Campylobacterales bacterium
CATATGGCTTGGAATAAGAGGCAGAAAGAAGGAGGGTTCAGGGCTTCTCTATACTCCTATTACAGGGCGACAGGGGAAGAGAAAAGAGGAACTGTCGTTCTATTTAAGCGTTAGATTCGAAAAATAGGCACCCAGAAATGAAACGCTCTCACCGCTTAAACGGCGCATAAACGACTCTATCCTGTCCTCTTCCTGCCATACGGGTTTTTTGACATTTGAAAGCGTCTCTAGAGCCTTTTTGGCATCATACCCCACGCCGATCTTATCGATCAGGCCCACCTCTTTGGCTTGCGAAGCAGTGAAGATATGCGCATCGGCAAACTCAGTGTGTTTTGAGGGGTCGAGGCGGCGCGCCTTGGAGACATCATCTACGAAAAGCTTATAGGTGGCATTAATGACTTTTTCAAGCTCAGCTTTTTCATAAGGTTCCCATGCCCGTGAGGCTGTGCCAACCTCTTTATACTTGCCTGCTTTTACCGTCTGTGCAGAGATGCCGATTTTTTGAGCAAGCTCTTGGAAATTGCTGCCCTGCATGATAACACCAATGGAGCCGACCATTGAACCGGGGTTGGCGTAAATCTCATTGGCATAGATCGAAGCATAATAGGACCCGCTGGCAATGGTTCCGGCTGCGTAAACAATCACAGGCTTTTCTTCCTTCAGGCGTTTGACGGCTTCCATGATCTCGATGGATGGGGGTACGGCGCCTCCAGGCGAGTTGACGACAAGCAAGACACCCTTGATGTGGGTGTCTTTACGGACCTCTTCGAGTTGTTCAACGACTACAGAAGCATCGATAATAAGGCCTTCGAGCTTGATCTCTGCCAGGTTCGCGGGCTTAAACTCCTCCTCTCCGGGTGAAAAAATCAGAAAAAGGATAAGCAGAAAAATCATCGCCTTGAAATGCTCTTGAATAAACTTCATCACGCTGAAAAAGGGTGAAAAGAACTGTTTTATACCTTCCATTAGGCTTCCTTACCATTGATGTAAATATTTGAAATCGGATATTGATGCAAGATCAGATGAATAGGGAGTTGTTCATTCGGCTCTTCTCCCAGTTCAAGGACCAGAAGGTCTGCACTCTTCCCTTCACTGATCTCGCCCGTATTAAGACCGAGTGCCTTTGCTGCGTCTATTGTAACAGAATTCAGCAAACTTTTTGCAAGTTCCAAAAGATCAGACTCTTTATGCATGAACAGAGCGATCTTCATCTCCTCAAAAAGATTGAGGTCATAATTTGAACTCAGCCCGTCGGTCCCGCAAAGCCATTTGATATTATGTTTTTCGATCTCATCCAGATTCAACGCTCCGTTGCCCAAAAGACGGTTGGAGATAGGGCAATGAATGACGGTATGCCCCGCTTCTTTCAAGGCCTTGTACTCGTTTTCGTCTGCATGTACGACATGGGTGAACAGGGTAGGCGTTTCTTTGAAGAGTTCCAAAAACGCTTTAGATGTGTTGACCGCGTACTCTTGTTTCAAGAACTCATTGAAAAAAGCTTTGAACTCCCCTTCGTTTTTATCCAGCCAATGGCGTTCTGCCGGACTTTCCATATAATGGGCACTGAGGGGATAATTACGCACTCTTGCGAGCTCGATGGCTTTTTTGATCAGAGCAGGGTGTACAGAATAGGGAGAATGCACAGCAATGGCAGGATGAAACCCCTCTCTGTTGATACTTTCAGAAGCTTCCAAACGCGCATTGAAGTCGGAAAAAAGGGCATCTGCCATAGTGGCCTGAGAGCCGATGACCTCATTAAAGAAGACAACATTCTGCTTGGCATCGGCTGCGGCTTCCAAATCCATTCCATGCGAAGAGATCGCACCGAAGGTGGTTATTCCCGAACGGAGCATAGTCTCTGTCGCTTTTCTCATGCACGCCATATCGCAGTTATTGATGAGCTCTTCTCTGTGCTCGATCACGCTATGCAGCCAAGGGAGAAATTTTCCGTATTTCAGTTGCGTTTTGTTCGCTGAAAACTCCAGGTGTACATGAGCGTTAATAAGGCCCGGCATGACTAATGAGTAGGGAGGGGTATCGATGACTTCGGCATCAGGGTAGATTTGTAACAGCTCATCCAAGGGAGCGATTTTTTCTATTGTTTTGTTGATGGCAAGGGACTTCCCGCTTATGACTTCATTGTTATAAAGGAGGTAAGAGACGTTAAGAATTTTCAAATTGTAAAGACCTTTAAGAAACTAAAAAAAAATTATGCTTTATAAAGATATAATAATACCTTAAAATTAGAGACAAGGTAAATAATGAAAGTTGTAGTTATTCAGGGACCAAATTTAAATATGCTTGGTGTTCGTGAGCAGAACATTTACGGGCCGATGAAATTAGAGCAGATTCATGCACAGATGAAAGAGTTTGCAGATCAAAACAAGATTGAAATCGAGTTTTTTCAGAGCAATTTGGAGGGGGAGATCGTAGACCGTATCCAGGAGTGCCTTGGTGATGCGGATGGTATTATCATCAACCCGGCAGCCTATACGCATACGTCTATCGCAATCCGCGATGCGATCTCTGCAGTCGCTATGCCGACTATTGAGGTGCATATCTCTAATATTCACCGTCGCGAAGAGTTCCGCCGTACCAATATGATCGCTCCGGTATGCGCGTCCTCCGTGGTCGGTTTCGGACCGTTCGGATATCATCTGGCGATGACGGGTATGGTCCAGATATTCTCCGAGATCAGCGCGATGAAAGAGGCACAAAAAGCACAACAGACAACACAAGCCTAATATGCTTCAAAAGGTTTTGAGCGAGAATCTGGTGCTGATCAAGACAGCCCTTTTCCCGGCACACTATAAGGCATCCTCAAAGCGCTACAGGGTGACTCTGGGTGTCGGCGGGAACATCGGAGATGTTATCCGCCGCCTGGAGAGATTGAGCCAATTCCTAAAAGGGGAGAAGCTCTGCGACCTGGTTCGAACAGGACCTATTTTAAAAAACCCGCCTTTTGGCTATGCGGATCAGGATGACTTCTATAATTCGGTCATCTTGGTTCAGACGAACCTTCAGCCAAAGGCTTTTTTAAAATATGTCTTGGAGGTCGAACGGAAATTTGGACGGAAGCGGAGTTTTGCCAATGCTCCAAGGACGCTCGATATAGATATGATATTTTATGAAAACCGAAAAATGAATACGAAGACGCTGACCCTTCCTCATCCGCACTGGAAAGAGAGGGAGAGTGTCCTAATCCCAATGGCATATATGGAGCAGAGATGAAAATTTTGACCTTTAGCGGAACATCCCCAGCTGAAGCCCTGAAAAAAGCACAATTGACAGTGGGTGAAGATGCCATGCTGATCGAGACAAAAGAGATTCATAAAAAGAGCCTGAATCAAACAGCCCTGTATGAGATAATCGTCGGTATTGATGATGATGTCGCAGTCGAACTTGAAGCCAAAGAGTCAAGAAAAAGTGTTGAAGCGAGAGAACCTGTTGCCAAGAGCAGTGCGGATGTGCTGTACAATATCTCCGAAGCCGCACGTCAGATATCGAAAATAGCAGAAGTGACGGACGATGAGAGTCCGAGTTTTGATGAGGATTATAAGACGACAAAAGTAGTGGCCAGGGTAAAAGAAAAAAGCTCGGACCCTGTAGAGTTTAAAGAGATCAAGGAGGAGATCTCCAAGCTTGGAGACAAGGTCAAACTTATCCAGAACATGTTCTGGGACGAACGTTCGGATAAGATGGGAAAACTTCATATTCCCCCGGAGTTTTCAGAGATTTACAAGCTGACCTTGGAGAGCGGTATGAACGCGGGGCATGTCGAAGAGATCATGGGTCTGACCCTGGAGCATATGCCGCTGAAGATGCGTGAAAACTCTCAAACGGTCAAGCGCTATTTTCAGGTGCTGCTTCGCAAGATGGTTCCGGTAAGAATGGAGTCTACACCCAAACCCGGGGCCAAAAAGGTCATCATGCTTGTAGGACCGACAGGAGTCGGTAAGACAACGAGTATAGCAAAGCTGGCCGCACGCTACTCCTATATGATGGAGAAGAAGTATAAGGTCGGCCTGATTGTCTTGGATACCTACCGTATCGGTGCGGTCGAGCAATTGATGCAGTATGCCCGTATGATGAAACTCGGGATTGAAACGGTTGTCGATCCTCCCGAGTTCGCTTCTGCTTTGAATGCGATGAGCTATTGCGACTATATTCTGATCGATACCATGGGATCCTCTCCTTATGACAAAGAGAAGATCACAAAGATTTATGAATGCCTGCAGAACAACACGACGGATATGCAGATCGATACCGTACTGGTGCTCCCGTCTTCGATCAAGTATGAAGACCTGAAAGCGACCTACGACAACTTCGAACCCCTGGGCATAGATACGATGATGTTTACCAAGCTTGACGAGACAAGAGGCTTTGGAAACATCTTCTCTTTGATGTACGAGACCTCTAAACCGATCTCATACTTTTCGGTAGGACAAGAGGTGCCTGAAGATCTTGTCGTAGCCAGCAGCGATTATCTGATCGACTGCATGTTAAACGGCTTTGATAGGGAAAAAAGATGATAACCCAGGCCAAAAAGCTTCAAGAACTCGTAGATGAAAACAGCCGAAGTACGGCTAAAAAAACCCGTTTTATCGCGATAACAAGCGGCAAAGGCGGTGTGGGAAAGAGCACTATCAGTTCAAATATCGCTTATCTGATGGCCCATTACGGACTCAAGGTAGGTATTTTTGA
>CAXGZT010000186.1:0-4695 GCA_964014335.1 uncultured Campylobacterales bacterium
TCAATGTGGGTCTCGTGGGCTCGGAGATGTGTATAAGAGACAGATAATAATAGAGGCAATATAAAATATATACTTCATGCAGACTACCTTTGGGACTCTCTTTTAATCAATAGCACCAAACCTTCCAACAACACGGCCGACGACGTTGAGCTCATGCGGTTGCAATGTTTGTTTTTCATACTCTTTATTATCGGATATAACATCGATTGTACCGTCAATACGCTTTTGTAATCTTTTAATGAAGAGACCGGCTTCCGTATTTATAGTAAAGATGCCTCCCCGCCCGATATCCGTCTTGCTTCGATTGATAAAAATCATATCGCCATAGGCAAATGTCGGCTCCATCGAGTCACCTGAGACATTCAAGGCTTCTATGTTTTTAAGTTCCCTCTCTCCCCCTAAAGAAGCAACAAAGTTACCTTCGAGCATTAATTCAACGGAATCTTCTACATCTCCTACGCCACCGCCACCGGCTGAGGCGCTGACATCGGAAAAATAGCGCACCATATAAAACTTGTTGGTCGATTCGACCAGACTTTCGGGCGATTGTCCGAAAAGAAGCCAGTTGATGGCGATAGAACGTCTTGCACAAAACTCCAAAAGCTCTTCGTAGGGAATCTTGTCCCGCTTTTTCATCGTTGCGAAGTTCATCTGGGTAATCCCCAGCAGACCAGCAATATCTTTATCAAAGATCTTTTTACCGGGAAAGTCTTCTGAGACAACATCTTTGATCTGTTCGACAATGTCATTAAAGTTTTTCATCATAGTTTCTCCTCTTTAAGACCTCCTAATAAAACCTAGAGTGTCTTATGATGTAATAATAAAGCATTGACATTATTTTATACAATTATATGTCATTTTGCAATATAAATAGGAAGATGTGAAATATGGCTATAAAATCACCCCAACTAAATTTCAAAACGAAAGTTTATTGACTAAAGGATGAAAAATGGCAAAGATGATCAGAAAAGCAGAATCAATGTTTTCAAAATTTGAAAGATCTTTGGAAAACCTGGCAGACAAAATACTTTAAAGGTTTAATCCTTCTTCTCTTGGTCGCGTTTTGAGGCATGATAGCCGGCAAAGATAAAGACCAGAAAAAGTACGAAGGCGACAGGAACAACGATATCAAAAAAGGCTTTCACATAAGCTCCTGATAGGATGTAAAATTTTGTTTAATCGCTTCATACAGGATGATGCCTGTGCTGATGGCAAGATTGAGACTTCTGCCCTCTTTCGTCATGGGGATGGTAATGCATTGTTCGGGGTAAGCTTCGAGAACCTCAGAAGGGATACCCTTCGTCTCGCTTCCAAAGAAGATGTAGCCGTCTTCTTTAAAAGAGGCGTCGAAATAAGGTTTGTCTGTTTTGGTGGTTGCGAAGAAACCGTTCTTTGCCTGCGGATTCTCATCAAAAAACTCTTTCAAACCTTCCCAGACGTGCAGGTCTAACTTTTCCCAATAATCAAGCCCTGCTCGTCGCACCGCCTTCTCGTCTATATCAAATCCGATAGGCTTGATAAGATGAAGGGTTGTACCTGTGTTGACACAGAGGCGGCCAATCGCACCGGTGTTGTTCGGAATCTGAGGATGGACGAGGACAATATTAAGCATTAAAAAATAACCGTTTTGTTGTTATGCACGAAGATTCTATCCTCAAGAGCCAGCTTAAGCGCGCGTGAAAGCGTGACCTTCTCCACGTCTCTGCCCGAACGCTGCATGTCTTTCCAGCTGTGGTCATGATTTACGTTGATAACATCCTGAGAGATAATCGGTCCCTCGTCCAAGTCATTATTAACAAAATGGGCTGTTGCACCGATGATCTTGACCCCTCTCTCATATGCCTGTTTGTAGGGATTGGCCCCTATAAATGCGGGAAGAAAAGAGTGGTGGATGTTAATGATTTTATCGCTATAGGCTTCGACAAAGTCTGGTGTCAAAATACGCATATATTTTGCCAAAACGATATAATCGATCTCTTTGAACCGGCTCAGACACTCCAGGACTTCTGCCTCATGCTCTTCACGGCTCAAACCCTCATGCGAAACACAAAAGAATGGAATGTCGAACTTTTTCACCAGCGGCTGTAAAAGCTCATAGTTTGAAACAACCCCTATAATATGGGCATCCAGTTCACCTGCTTCATAACGGATCAAGATGTCACCAAGACAGTGGGACTCCTTGGTGACCATCAGTACAATATCTTTTTTCCGCGGAGAGACGACATGAAAGTTCGTATCAGCACTCAAGACTTCTTTGAGTCTTGCATTGAGCATATCTTCTCCGATCTCCCCCTCCACGACACTGCGCATAAAAAACTTTTTGTTATCGCTATCAACGAACTCATTGTTTGACAAGATATTCAGTTCAAGCTCGTAAAAAAGCTTGGAGACCTTGTAGACCAAACCTTTCTTGTCGGCACAATCGATCAGTATACGGTAATGCTTCATTTGATCTCATTCAGGCGTGTCTCTATAGAAGAGAGAAGGAATTCCAAAAAGTTAAGGGTCAGATCCACCTTAGCTTCGATATTTGCATTATTCGGGGACTGAAACCCTTCGAACAAAACATGAATACGCTCTTTCATATTTTCCAGAAACAGAGCTTCATTATGGGTAGAACTTAGTGAATCTGAACTCTTTACAGGCGAAGAAGCCTCTTCTTCCTGCTTTTTTTCTTGCGGTGGGGCTAGTTCATCTTTAGAGTGCTCTAACTCTTCAAGAGTAGAAAGAATAACATCTTTTAATTCCATAGCTTTAGTAACCACCTTTCAAATTCATTAAACTCTATAGGGTCTTCCATATTGATAAAAAAGTCTTTCATCTGTTCGTTACAACCAATAAATTTTTTCCGCATTCCGCTGAGACGGCGTATCGCGATCTTGGCATCTGCGTTTTTAGAATCTTTTTTTAAGATCTCTTGATAAATCTCCAGGGCCTCGTCTTTAAGGCCTTGGAGCTCGTATATATTGGCAAGGGTTAGTGTTTGCATTGTGCTGCATAATTAGCAATGATTGAACCCATCTCGGATGTCGAACATACTTCTTTAGCATCAAACATACTGATATCTTTTGTACGGTATCCTTCGCTAAGCGCCTTGGAAATCGCCATATCAATCTTATCAGCAGCACTGTTTTCATTAAGAGCGTATCTTAACATCATCGATGCACTGGCGATCGTCGCGATTGGGTTGGCAATACCCTGACCCGCGATGTCCGGGGCTGAGCCATGGATCGGCTCATATACGCCGACCTTGCTCCCGACAGAAGCAGAAGGAAGAAGACCGATAGAGCCCGAAAGCATTGAGGCTTCATCGCTCAGGATATCTCCGAAGATATTTCCTGTCAGCATGACATCGAACTGTTTAGGGTCACGGATCAGCTGCATAGCCGCATTATCGACGTACATATGGGAGAGCTGGACTTCGGGATACTCTTTGGCAACCTCTTCAACCTCTTCTCTCCACAACTGACTGACATCAAGCACATTCGCCTTATCGATAGAACATACCCGCTTGTCACGCTCCATCGCCGATTTAAAAGCCACATGCGCGATTCGGTTGATCTCTGAACGGCTGTAGACCATAGTGTTCCAGCCCTTATCCTCATCACGTCCTTTCGGTTCGCCAAAATAGATACCGCCGATAAGTTCGCGCACAACCATCAAATCCACTCCTTTGATGATCTCTGGTTTAAGAGAACTGGCATTGATAAGCTCGTCATATACCATAGCAGGACGAAGATTGGCAAAAACGCCAAGCTCTTTTCTAAAACGCAAAAGGCCTGATTCAGGACGTTTTTCACGTGGAAGAGAGTCCCACTTCTCACCGCCGATAGCACCGAAAAGTACGGCGTCGCTCTCCATTGCCGTAGTAATAGTCTCTTGAGGAAGAGGGTCACCGTGAACATCATAAGCAATACCGCCCATCAGCGCTTCGGAGTATTTAAGCTGAAAACCTTCGCTGGAAGCAACCGCATCCAGGACTTTTACGGCTTCATCAATGATCTCGGGTCCGATTCCGTCACCTTTGATCAGTGCAATTTTATATGTCGGCATTATTTACTCTCCTTTATCTCTTTCTCTGCATACTTCATCAATCCGCCTGCTTCAATTAATTCCTGCATAAAAGGAGGAATAGGAGTGAATTTATAGACTTTACCTGTTGTAAGGTTTGTAATCGTTCCTGCATCCATATCGATCTTCACGCTTTGACCCTCTTTGATCTCGGCACTTTCAGGCAGTTCAAAAATAGGAAGCCCCATATTAAATGAATTACGATAAAAGATACGCGCAAATGTCGGTGCGATAATGGCAGCAACACCCGCTGCCTTCAGAGCGATTGGAGCATGTTCTCGAGATGAACCGCATCCAAAGTTATCGCCGGCAACGATGATATCACCAGCTTGCATTTTTTGAACAAATTCCGGATCAGCGTCTTCCATAACATGCTTAGCAAGTTCTTCGGGAACAGACGTGTTTAAATATCTAGCGGCAATGATAAGATCCGTATCGATATCCTTGCCAAAGTTCCAGACTTTACCTTCAATAGTTTGCATTAATAAATCCTGCATAAGAAAGTTGTGAAAAGCTTTATAAAAGCATTTTCACGACTTTGCTTGTAATTAAATTTTCGTGATTCTATCGGAATTGAGGTTTAAAATATATTAAAAAATAGGGGTTATCCGCTGATATTAATTA
>CAXGZT010000187.1:0-4688 GCA_964014335.1 uncultured Campylobacterales bacterium
CAGCATCTTTTTCTGCTTTTTATTGGTTTTACATCCGGGTTTTTCATAAAAGATTACGATATTCATCCCATCTCCACCAAGTCAATAGCCTTGTCCGTCAGATGATAGGTCTGAACTCCGTCATCATGCAGATTCATGCACTCTGCAATCATCCTCGCTTCTACCAGAAGTTCCAAGACCTCTTTGACGACGGCTTCGCTAAGTCCGATATATTCAGCGATGTCCTCTGCGTCATAGACATTATAATTCTCTTCATCGCATAGGTTGTACAAGGCTTTCATGACGCTTTTTATGATTCCCGGTGCAATATTCATTTGCTCTCCTTTAAACTATCGACCTGCTTTTGCAAGGCGATGCGCTGAAGCGGATGCAAGGATGTCCCGGCTATCCACTCTTCATAAGCATTGACGAAATGCTCTTTTATATAGCTATGCAAATCTTGTGCTTGAGTGCTAAGGCTTGCCAAATAGGCCTTTGCCTCATCCGTACTCAAGGGTTTCAATGGCTGAAGTCTTCGGCTAAGGCCTTTTTTCAACTGATCATCAAGCTCTGCCATCTCTAAAAAAGCAGAGGCTGCCTTGGGATCTGCAAAGTTCTCGTTCCAGATACGTCCGTTGATGACCTGGTCATACGCCAGGTCCATCAACTGCGGATAAAGCTTTAACACCTCGACCAACTCCTTAAAATCGTCATCGACCATGGCACGAAAGAGCATGCGGCTTCTGTTTCTTACCTTTGCGCGGAGCTTGTCGCTCGACATCACCTTCTTGTTAAGCAGCCTGAAACGTTCCAGGGCACCTAAACGAGAGTGGTTAAAGGCCATGATGGCGACGAGTTCATCCGGATCGCTTACCTGGTCCGGATGCGAACCCGAAGGTCTATAAAACGCCCACTCCAGACGGGCTTCGACATCCTTATGATGGATATACTTCTTATCGCCCAAAGCCTCAAACTCTTTTTCTTCCTTAAGCTCTTCGATCTCTTCTTTATAGGTCAAAGTAAAAGACGTCGCCATACTTTTCCAGCCTTTTCATATTTTTTTTCTCACTGACTAAAAACAGTGTCTGCAGTTCGGCCGCGTGCTCTATCTTGAAAAACCCGTCGCTAAGTACCATCAAGGTCCCCTCATACAGAGCCTTGTTCTTAAAGTACTCTAAAACAGCATAGAAATCTGTTCCTCCGTTTCCCTTTTCAAAACTCAGTTCGGGAACAGTGCCGGACTGGGCGTCATAAGAGGCGATGGCCTCCTCATCCACACTCTCGTCAAAGGGGATGACCTTTACTTCAAAGTCACTGCTCATTCTCAGTGTCGCATCTATTATTCCCAGGAACCTAGAGAACACCTCATAAGAGATACTCATCGAGCGGTCCAGTGCGATATAAAGCTGAAGACGGTTCACCTCCTTGGAATATCCCGGGAGATAGAGCCCCTGATAGATGAAGCGGCGGTTGGGACGGGAAAAATCGCTCACCTTATCAAAATAGCTCTCACTCAGATAGACGTGCAAAAGGGTCTGCAGATCGATCTTCGGTTTGGTCACCTCATTTATCGCCTCTAAAAACGAGACTGAGACATTTCCCTGCTTCTGCGCCGCACCAATAGCCTGGACGATAAGATTGTCCAACTCCTCCTGGGCACTTTGGGCATCGCCTTCGTTTTCGATCAGGTCCTGCTTCTGTTCACTGGGATTCTCCTCATCTGGACTCCCCTCACCTTCAGGACTCTCTTGGTACAGGGCATGATAGACCTCTTCGACACTCTTCTCCTTGAACTTTTCGAGCATCACCTCATCATCAGGACGTACCCCGACACGTTCAAAGTCTGCCAGAAGCAGGTTGATGACGATATCGCAAGCGCGGTTCCATGTTCCCGCCTCACGTTCACCCATCCTAAAGGCATGTTTTAAAAGGACATGCAGGAGAATGTGGGCATAAGCATATTTCAGATTCTCATCGCTGATATCCCCGGCCCTGGACTCATCCACGAAGAGAGCCGTACCGTTGGTTTCAAAGAGCTCATGTGGATTCGAGACGGTATGCATAGGCAGGGAGAGTGCCAGTACGGAAAGAAAAGGATGGTCAAACAGGAACTGGACCCTCAGCTTCTCCAGGCGCTTAGATAATATACTCGCCATACTTCTGCAGCCATGCATCAAATGCACTGTAAGTCGCTAAAGACTCGTCTTTAACGACGACATCTTTGATGAGCATCACGCCAAACTCCGTAGGCAGCAGCTCACTGAAGGCAAATAGATGCTCCATATGACCATCTGAACCGTCAAAGTACTCGACCAAAGCCGAGACAAGGGCATACAGAAGTGCCGGTTCATTTTTGATCTGAGGATAGTTCCCCTCATAAATACCCGCGATATCGGGAAGCTCTTCATATACCTTGACATAGGAGATAAACTCGACGCCCGCGCTGTAGCCGATCGTACCGTGAATAATAGGCGCTATCTTGCTGATCTCGTTCTCTGACTTCAAGATAGTGGAGAGCATATGATAGGAACGCGGCGTGGCAAAGGCCGGATTGGCATCGTCTTCGATCACGGGTTCTGTAGCGAGAAGATCCGGTCTGAAACTCAAAAACCCGATGATAAAAGAGTGCAGCTCCTCTTTGATGGCAAAGAGTTTGAAATCATCAAAACGTGCCTGCACATGAAGGTGCACCATCCTGTTTGCCAGGGGTGTCGGAAGTCTGAAGACGACCCCTCTGTCACTCACCCTGTTGCCTGCACAGATTATGCGCCAGCCCTTGGGAAGTTCATACTCTCCCATCTTTCTATTCAGTACCAGCTGATAGATCGCCGCCTGTACGGAAGGCGGTGCCGAGTTCAGTTCATCCAGGAAAAGTATGCCCTTGGAGTCATTCTCTTTAGGAAAAAAGACGGGAGGCATCCATACGGTCTGGTTTTCTTTGATGGAAGGCACCCCCCTTAGGTCCACGGGATCCATCTGAGAAAGCCTGACATCGACAAGTTCGAGACTGTTTTTTTCCGCCACATCGGCAACGATATAGGACTTTCCTATTCCCGGACTTCCGTGGATGAAAAGAGGCATATCGCTCTGTATGAGCGTATCGATATATGTGTATAGCTGGGTCGTTGAGATACTTGGGGTCGTCATGCGCTCAATTCCTTTCCTTGATGACGAAAAAGCGGCAAAGCCACTTTTCCTGCGTTAACACTGAGTTTACTTCGGCAGTAGGTCCAGCGCACTTGATGCTTATTCGTATCATGCGCTCAACTCACTGACCCTGCAGCTGAAACAGGTCAGCTGGTCACTGCAGCCTGCACAGGCCGGTGCGATCTCGCCTATCTCGTCATAGATAAACTTTTTCCATAATTTATCACTTTGTTTTTGTTCAGCCAAGGTCGGAAAGTTTTTCTTCATGAACTTCCCCATCTGTGTACGGCTTTTAAATCCAAGGTCTTCATACATATGGTTCATCTTCAATGACTCATAAGCAATCCAAGGAGCCAAAATGTTCTTGGCATGTTCATTTACCGCATGTTTCTGCAGCAGCTCTCTGACCTCGTTTTCCATCACTGTTGTCAAACTCATATCTCCATCTCCACCATTTTTCCCATTGTTATCTCAGCCACCTCTACGCCGAAAGCAAAACATTCATCCAGTTCATCTTCCGTCGGGATCAATTTGATCTTCATCGGACTTACCGGAAGCCTGAACTTAAGCCATCGCATGCGGTCATGCAGCATCTCGGGCGCTTCACCTGTCCATCCGTAAGAACCGAAGGTCGCCCCTACCCTTCCTCCGCTCTCAAGATAGGCCATGCAGGCCAGCAGATCCCAGGCAGGCTTCACCGCATCACCGTTGATCGTAGGCGATCCGATCAGAACGGCATCAGACTCTTCAAGAAGGTCGATCATATTTCGCTCATCCAAAGAGGCGAGATCATACATACTCGCTACGACCCCCTCTATCGAGTCTGCCCCCTCAACGATCTTTTCAGCCATTTTATGCGTATTCTCATAACTCGACATATAGAAGACCGACAGCATCTTTTTGCCGAACTCATATTTTCTAAACTTCTCTTCAGAGCTCCACTGGGTATACTTGTTTATGTAGTACTGCGGATTGCTCCTGAGTATGGGACCGTGCAGGGGTGCGATGATATCGATATCAAAACGGGCATAAAGCTTGAGCGCCTGCAAGACATACTGTTTAAAAGGACGCATGATATGGTCATAATAATATTTAAAGGCATAAGCAAAATCGCCCACTTCATCATCATAAAGACGCTCATCATAATAATGGCTTCCGAAGACATCACCGCTGAAAAGGATCTTCTCCTCATGCAGATAGGAGCTCATCGTATCGGGCCAGTGCAGGAAGGGCGTGCTAAGAAACTCGATCGTCTTGTCCCCCAGGGAGATGGTCTTGCCCGTATTGGCGATTTCGAAGGGAACATCGGTCTTGATAATGCCTTTTAGCATCATCACCGCCCGTCCCGAAATGATGAGTTTTGCCTGCGGCGCACGTACCATCAACTCTTCCAAAGCACCGGAATGGTCCGGTTCAAGATGATGCAGGACGATGAATTTGATCTCCTGATACTCGCACAGAAGTTCAAGTCGCTGAAAAAAAGCTTCCGAAAACTCCTTTTTCACCGTATCCATAACACCTGTCTCTTATACACATCTCCGAGCCCACGAGACCCACCTTGA
>CAXGZT010000188.1:0-4685 GCA_964014335.1 uncultured Campylobacterales bacterium
CACCGACACTTTCGTCGGCAGCGTCAGATGTGTATAAGAGACAGTTTAAGAAGAGTTTGAGGCCGAAGCCTCAAAAAGAAGCGAAACAGACTAGTCAACAACGTTCGCACGGTTTATACGATCCTCATCAGAGATATCATCACGAAATGGCATTTCAGCATCAGCGTTTTCCACTACGTAGTCTAAACCATCTATATAGTTTGCACCGCTGAAGAATGCTTTGTCAGCACCTGCGAATTTTGCATCCCAAGTAATACATCCCTCGGTTGGACAAGCTGTAGCACAGGCCGGCTCATCATGGTGGTCAACACACTCTACACATTTATCTGGATAAACGTAGTAAATCTCCTCACCCGTTGGATTATCATCTTCGTCAACGATAGCTTCTACAGGACACTCGTCGATACAAGCGCCACAGTTGATACATGTCTCATTAATAATTACTGACATGTCATTTCTCCTTATCTAAAATCTAGCCCTTAATATATCAAAAAAAATTTAAATATTATAAGAAAACTGCTTATGTTTAGGCTTTAGTCCTAAGTTACTTTTTCGCTGAAGCAATAAAACAATCCAATATTTTACCGACAGAATCCTTGCCTGTCTTATCAAGCCTGATGATTGGCAGTAGTTGTTCTCTAATATGGTTTCTAAAGTAAAAATGGAACCGCGGCTATACCGTAATAAAGATTGATTGTAACTCAATTTTGAAAGTTTGAAAAAAGGAGGAGTTTGAAACCCCAAAGTCGGGGTTTCATCTAAGAAGAAGTGTTGAAGAACTAGTCTACAACGTTTTCGCGGTTTTTGCGATCTTCGTCAGAGATATCATCACGGAATGGCATTTCAGCGTCAGCATTTTCCATTACGTAGTTCAGTCCGTCAACATAGTTTGCACCGTTAAAGAACTCTTTGTCATCACCTGCAAATTTCATATCCCAAGTAATACATCCCTCAGTTGGACAAGCTGTAGCACAAGCTGGCTCATCATGGTGATCAACACACTCTACACATTTATCTGGATAAACGTAGTAAAGTTCCTCACCTGTTGGGTTATCGTCTTCGTCAACGATTGCCTCTACTGGACATTCGTCAATACATGCTGCACAGTTGATACAAGTATCTCCAATAATTACTGCCATATTATTTCTCCTAATTTTAAAATACAGATGATATTGTATCGAAAAAATTTTAATATTTACAAAAACCAGTGCTTAACTTTTAGGCTAAAAGCCCTAAGTAACTTTTTATCTCATCTTTTTTGTCTGTTCTTTCCCAGGTAAAAAGGTCTTCATCCCGCCCAAAATGGCCGTAAGCTGCTGTACGACGGTATATTGGACGCAAAAGGTTCAGACTTTTCATAATACCTTTGGGACTCAGGTCAAAAAGTTCTTTTATACAGGCTTCTATCTTCTCTTCTTCTACCTTGGCAGTCCCCTGGGTGTCTACCATGATTGAGACCGGTTGAACGACTCCGATGGCGTAGGATATCTGTATGGTTATCTTCTCACAGGCACCCGCTGCTACAAGGTTTTTTGCAATATGCCGAGCGGCATAGGCTGCCGAGCGGTCGACCTTGGTCGGGTCTTTTCCTGAAAAAGCGCCTCCGCCATGCGGGCAGGATCCTCCATAAGTATCCACAATGATCTTGCGTCCCGTCAAACCCGCATCACCTTGAGGTCCGCCGATGACGAACTTACCTGTCGGATTGATATAATATTTGACATCATCTCCCAGTAGGGATTTTGGAATAACCGCTTTGATGACCTCTTCAATCACATCCTCTTTAAGCTGGGCCTGAGAAATATCGGGAGCATGCTGGGTGGAGACGACAACCGTATCCACCCCGACAGGTTTACCGTCTACATACTTGACGGTCACCTGAGCTTTTCCGTCAGGACGAAGACAGGAGATAATCCCGTCTTTTCGCACCTGTGCTAAACGCTGCGTCAATTTATGAGCAAGATAGATAGGAAGCGGCATCAATGTCTTTGTCTCATTACAGGCATAACCGAACATAAGCCCCTGGTCACCTGCTCCTATCTCTCCGCTTTCCTGGTCAACACCCTGGTTGATATCAGGTGACTGTTCGCCAAGACCGTTTAAAACGGCTGCTGCTCTGTAATCAAAACCGTAGGTCGCATCAGTATAGCCAATCTCACGGATCACATTACGGGCAATATCTTGAATCGGTGCATACGCTGTCGTCTTCATCTCGCCCGAGATCATACAAAAGCCGTTTGATACCATTGTCTCGCAAGCTACACGTGCATCCGGATCACGTTCAATAATATAGTCTAAAATCGCATCAGAGATCTGATCTGCCATCTTATCCGGATGTCCTTCCGTTACAGACTCGCTAGTAAATAAATACTCTTTTGTCATCGATAAAATCCTTTATATGTACGCCAAAAAGCAAAAACTCCTTCAGCTTCGTTAACACTGGGTTTGACTCGGTATCAGACCCACACATGCTCAAGAAGCATAGTGTTAACATTATTGGCCTGCAATTATAGCGGAATCGCAATAGCTATATTTTCTCAACTACTTTAATATAGACTAAAATTCATCTATTATATTTTTACGTCATACAAACTTTATTTTTTTGTGCTAAAATCCCAGAACAAAAAATTATTCAAAAGGACAGCTTAATGCTAGTTACAAAAAAAGCCCCAGACTTTACAGCTACAACAGTACTTGGAAACAACGAAATCGTTGAAGATTTCAACCTATATGAAAACTTCGGTGAAAACGGTACGGTTCTTTACTTCTACCCGCTTGACTTTACGTTCGTATGTCCATCTGAGATCATCGCATTTGATCACCGTCTTGCTGAGTTCAAAGAACGTGGCATCAATGTAATCGGTGTTTCTGTTGATTCACAATTCTCTCACTTCGCATGGAAAAACACTCCGGTAAACGAAGGTGGTATCGGTCAGGTCAAATACCCACTGGTAGCTGACCTTACAAAAGAGATCGCTAAAGCATACGACGTACTTCTTGACGGCGGCGTTGCTCTACGTGGTTCATTCCTAATCGACAAAGACGGTACTATCCGTCACGCGGTAGTCAATGACCTTCCACTTGGACGTAACATCGATGAGATGATCCGTATGGTTGACGCTATGCTTTTCACTAACGAACACGGTGAAGTATGTGCTGCAGGTTGGAACAAAGGTGACGAAGGTATGAAGCCTACAACTGATGGTGTTGCTGAGTACCTTGGTAAGCACGAAAACGAGCTGTAAGTCTGGCGCTAAACGCCGATACCCCCGTCGCTAAAGCGTAAGTGGGTGCTTCTTTTCCGTAAAAGGGTTAACCCCTTTTACGCTTTCTTCTTTTACTCTCTTACTCTTTTTATTCTTGGACATATTTTTTCACCCTTCCGTCATTTTTTTCCTCACAAAAACGATGCCGAGGTAGAAAACAAAAGCTTTGATAAAGATGTTCAACCAGACATGTTTTATTAACAAAAAAGATATGAAGGTAAAGATAAAAGAGGGATGTTCTTTTTATAGGACCTTAAAATTCCAGACTAATAAACTACAGGTCCAATTGCCTACGACAGGCAGACCAATACCTCACGAAGGTTTTCAAGATCACATCCTTAAAAATATGCCAAAAGGGAGACAAATATCGTCTAATTTGCTCTTCAAGCATGATCTGCACTTGCAACGCAAAACAACAGGTCATAGGAATTCTCTCATAAGGTTTGATACTCAGACATACATGTTAACAAATATCAAAACTTAATCTGTACTACAATCTCATTCTCTTCGCCTAACGTCATCTACGGTACATTTTAGCTAGCATAATATTTTTTACTCTTTGCCGGCTTCTCTTACTTTTTTCCCGGCTAATGGACCACCCAATAATGGACTGATAAAACAGAGATCGAAGAGACCAGCAGAGAGCGGAATAACTCCTACGAGAATCCAGATCATCCCGGATATATTATCTAATTGCGTATAGCCCCATATGATCATGGCTATTCCGACAACTATTCGAGTTATACGTCCCGTTCGACTATTAATGAACCGTGAAAAACCTGAACGCGCAAATGATTCCGATAGTTTCATTGGGTCTTCCTTAATAAATTTCAGATTAGTATGTTTATTTTTTATGGCTTCCTAAGAATTTAATATCAAAATATTATATGTAATAGGGACTTAAACAAACTAAAAGATGATATTGTATTTATTCTTATTTATAATTAATACTATTCAGCTGTTCACATCATCGAAACTCTTCGATATATCAATACTCCGTTTTTATATCAGTCTTTTTATTCTCCTCTGCCACATTTTTTTGCAAAACATCGCTTTAGAAACACCATGCTTGTTTTGTTCAGGTCTGTAGTTCGAGATTAAATATCAAAAGCCTTAGCGTTTTAATGTGGTAGAGTATTCGCAGAGTCGGACAAGGAAAATCGTTATATCAGAGTATCACGACTCTCAAACAAGGCATAAAAGCTATATAAAGAAACTAGCCTTGACCTTCTCAGCCAACTGTTCAGGAAGAAGCCCCAAAGACCCTTCCACCAACTTAGTATTCCCATGCGTAATAAATTCATCTTCATACTCGAAAGACTTAAGATGAATCCCGGTAATCCCCTCTTCCGCCAAGAACTCTAAGATTGCCGAACCGACCCCGCCCATCTTGGCCGAATCAGAGAAGACATACCAGTG
>CAXGZT010000189.1:0-4681 GCA_964014335.1 uncultured Campylobacterales bacterium
GATAGGGAGTTCTCTCGCACCCTCGGCCACAAGCTTTTTAAAGTAGGGGATAACCGAACCGCGAGAACAGAGGACATTACCGTAACGTACCACGGCAAACTGAACGTCTTTGTCACCCTTGATATTATTTGCAGCCACAAAGAGCTTGTCCGAAGCAAGCTTGGTCGCCCCGTAGAGATTGATCGGGCTTGATGCCTTGTCTGTGGAGAGAGCGATGATTTTCTTCACACCGCAAGTGAGTGCGGCATCGATGACGTTTTGCGCTCCGTTCACATTTGTCTTTATGCACTCCATCGGGTTGTACTCAGCAATGGGAACATGCTTCAAGGCGGCGGCATGGACGACATGGGTCACCCCGTTCATCGCTTTTTCAAGACGAGGCAGGTCACGGATATCGCCGATAAAGTAACGCATACAGGGGTCGTTATACTTTTGTGCCATTTCGTACTGTTTAAGCTCATCACGCGAGTAGATGATGATCTTGTTGGGTTTATATCTTTCCAGGATAGTACGGACGTACTGTTTTCCAAAACTTCCTGTTCCGCCCGTGATAAGGATATTTGCACCGTTTAGCATCTGCGTCCCTTAATTATAGTGTGTAATCCAAGCAAAAAATATGCCATTATTTCTTTTTGATGCCAAACCGCTGGGGTCTGATAGTGAGTTCGGTAATGGCGATGCCTTCACGCATCTTTAGGATATCTTCGATAGCGCAGGCTATATCCTCCGGCTTCAGATGCATTTGAATATCTTCAGAAGGCTTGAAATGAAGCTCGTCAAAGAAAGGAGTCTGGGTGAGGTCGGGGTGTATGGAGATAACATTGACCCCGCTTTTTCTCACCTCTTCAAAGAGGGCATTTCCAAAATGGTGAAGACCCGCCTTGGAAGCCGAATAGGCCGCTGAAAACTTTGAGGCCTTCAGGGCTTCGATGGAGCTGATGTTGATGATGGTGCCCTTCGTCTTTTTGAGGCTTCTAAGCAGAAGGGAAGAGAGGATGACGGGCGCTGTGAGGTTTGTGTCGATGATCTGTTTGAGTATACTTGGACTGAGCTCCTCGTGAGGCTCAAACCTGCCCAGGCCCGCACAATGAATGAGCAGGTTAAAATCGTTTTCCTTGGAGAGTGTTTTGATGATGGATTCAAGCAAAGGGGTATTCGTGATATCGCATACTACAGGGCGGAAGTTCTTAACTGTTTGTTGCTCGCGGCGGGCGAGTCCGTAAACGGTATATCCGAGCCTAAGAAGCTTGCGGGAGATCGCCTCCCCTATGCCTGAGCTGCTTCCTGTGACAAGAGCGGTTTTATCGGACATGGTCTTCTCCTTGAAGTTTCTTTATATGGGCCTGAATGGTTTTTATGTTTTTGTGGACGAGTCCTATGATAAACTGCTTCTTTGGAATGAAGGGTCTGAAGTTATCAGAAACAATCTTTAAAAAACTTATCTTCTCTTTTCGAAAAGATCCTTGTATGACTTCATACACGCTGAGGGCTTCCATCTCGGCTATATCACTGCTTGATGCTTTGTCTAAGGGGATGGTCGCACTAAAACATGATACCGTCTTGATGGAGGAGTCCCTTATATCTAAGGGGTACGAGCTTCTTTCATTCTGAAGCGTTTCGACCTGCAGCAATTCGCCAATAGTGTAGGCTTCTTTCGCGGCGCAAACCCCCAGGTTGATAAAGATATCATCTTTACGGGGCGGGAAATTGGACAGAAGGTATCGGCTAGACTCTTTTCCATTCTCCTGCCCCATACCGGAGATGATAAGAATATACCCCTCATTTGCAAAAAGAGTATAAGGCTCTGTCTGTTCTTTTTTGAGTCTGTAGCTGTCTATAAGTGTTCTGGCCTCGGCTTCAAAGGCACAAAGGATATAGGTCATTTTAGATAAGCACTGCTTTTAATACCGTAACGCTGCAGTAAGCGTTCGTTGGCTGCTTGAGCCTTCTCTTTATCGAGTATGATCATGCTTCCGCCCTGAAGAGTGATCTTTACCTCCTTGTCTTGGCTGTTCTCTATGGCTTTTACCAGAGTACTAAAGGCATCTATCTGGATTCCGTTGACCTCGGTCACAATCGCATGCGAAAGTTCATATCCCGCATTCTCCCTGTCGGCCAAGACACTCTGTAAAAAGACGATCTCTTTATGTTCTTCACTCGGGATATTCCCGTTTTTTACCATATCCACGAAACGGATAGGCGCCTTTTGTACCCAGCTTCGTCCCCACTCATATAAATAGTTCTTGCTCAGGGGCATAAAGACAAGGCCGCCAAAGATATAATAGTTTGGACGTTTGTCATGTTCAAAAGGAATAAGAGAGACCAGCGGTTTTGAAGGGATGTCTATCTTTAACTCTTTGGCATCTCTGAGAATCGTTACCCGAAAGTTCTCATTGATGTGATGGGAGCGGATGAGGTAGTTAGCCGTAACACGACCATTTCCCTGCATCAAAATCGTGGCGTCATCTGCGACGCTTATACCGTCTATTTCCAAAAGAACGTCATTCTTCTGCAGATATCCGTCTGCAGAACTCCCGGGTACAACCCGTGTGATCAGGACGCCTGTTCTCTCTTGCATCTGGAAATGTGCTTTGAGGTTCTCGTTTTCCATGGTTTGAATATAGAGCCCGTCATCAGGAAACCCGTCATATCTTCCATCTTTTATATCATCCAAGAAATGCCTGATAACGGGAGGGGGAACAAGATATCCGATATTATCGGCCGAAGAGAGGGACTGCATAGCGATACCGATGATCTTCCCTTCCTGGTCAAAGACGGGTCCACCGCTGTTTCCGGGATTGATGGCGGCATCGATCTGCAGGGAGAGAAGATCGAAATCGCTATGGACATAGCGGGTCTGCTCGATACGCGAAATGATCCCTTGGGTAATGGAGATTTCGTTTCCGCCCCGGGGATATCCATACACGGTAACACCGTCCTGTCTTTGGGGCATTTTTCCGATCTCCAAGGCCTTTGTATCTTCAAAAAACTCTTTGTCTTCGATCTCAAGAAGGGCAAGGTCGGCATCATGCGAAATCCATTTTATGTGGGCAATGAATTTTTTTGGGTCAGAACTTTTTTTGACCTCAAGATAGACCCCGTTAGCGACAACGTGAGCAGCGGTTAGAATAAGTCTGTTTTTGATAATAACACCCGAACCGGTGGAGCTCTTTTGGGTTCGCATCTGCCAGGGCTGATAATAGTTTGGTTTAACGGAAACAGTGAAAATTTTTACTACGGAAGAGCTGATCTCCTTTATTTTTTTCTCCGAGTGAAAGGATTCGGCAAGAAGCAAAAAGGGAAGCAATAGAAATAAAAAACGCATTAACTGCCTTTTGGTGATTAGCTACAGTAATTGTAACGCATCTGTCTAAATATTTTTTTTAAATCTCCCCTTTTTGGGTTTAGCCACGCTCCCTGCATCAAAGAGTGAAGGGCTGCTTCCATATAAGGTTAGCGTATTGGGTTATAAAGGATTAAAGATCGAGGAAAGCAAGACTCAATGCGTTGAAAAGTGACAATGATGACTTTCTAAAAGCTGAGGCAGATATATTTGTCGAAAAACCGATAGAAAGTGTTAAACTGAATAAGATATTTATATAGGTGAAGGAGAAGAGGTGAGCCAAAACTTAGAACTACCTAGCTATGAAAATATATCTGCCGAGGAGATGGCGGCAAAAATAGGGCTAAACGTGAAGCATATCCCTATCTTGGTCCAAAGCTTTACAGAGGAGAGCAGGATACTGCTTGCGCAGTTACAAAAAGCTGTCGGCGAAAAGAATTATGATGAGATCGGGAATACAGCACACTCCATTAAAGGGTCAGCCGGAAATCTAAAATTTACTGAGCTGTATGAACTGGCGAAGGAAGTAGAGACTTCCGCAAGGGCAGGCATCGAGGAGTATCCATATGATAAGGCTTGTGCTAGTTTGATAAAAGCGATAGAATCGATCGGACTATGAGGAAAAAAGAGGGGTTTTAAGCTAATTTTATTCTCTGCTCCGTTATACTAACGGTCTCAAAAGCACTGAGGGTATCTTTCATACTTTGAGTGCTTCCCTTTAGACCTGTGCAATAGCCCTGTCTGGTACCGTGTCAGGACGGGAACGTAGCAGCACGCTAGATTTGGTTGTGTGCCGCAGGTATCTGGAGGGGAGTCTTTCTCTTTAACTCACAAACTCGATTTCAACGACTACTTTTTATAGGAACAGGTTCAATTTGTCTTGTCAAGATTTCAGCTGTTTTTAACCTGTTACAAAAATTCTCGTTCATTCCACAAATACTTCACAAGCTAATTGCTAAAATCTAATAATCACCAAAATTTATCAAAAGTTATTTTCTTTTGTTATAATACGTGTGAGATCCACATTAGTAAAACTTATGTAATCAAGGTTACAGGTATGATGATTACCTATGCGTTACTATTATGGAAAACAAACTAAAAGAGAAGGATATACAATGGCAAGCAAAGCTAAATTGGCGACATTGATCTTAGGTGCAGCCCTAATGACAGGCGTAGGTGCAACATCTGTCTTCGCAGGTGAAGGTAAATGCGGCGGAGGTAAATGCGGTGCAGGCAAATGCGGCGGCGAAAAAAAAGAGAAAGCCGGTAAATGCGGTGCAGGTAAATGTGGCGGAGAGAGAAAAGAAAAATCCGGTAAATCTGTCTCTTATACACATC
>CAXGZT010000190.1:0-4673 GCA_964014335.1 uncultured Campylobacterales bacterium
CTTCTACCTTACCCAGTAGCGCTGTCATCTCGGATGCTTTTTGGGCATTCATCTTTCCCAGAATCTTTGCCATGGTCCCCGGTTTCAGACTCGCCAGTATTCCGCCTGCTTCTTCTGCATCCATCCTGGAGAGGATGTCAGCCGCAGAGGCCGCCTTCATCTTTGCGTAGGTCTGGGCAACCTTGTCCATCTTCAGCTCTTTGAGTGCCTTTAGCGTCTCTTCATTTCTCTTGAGTTTTTTGGCGACCTCTTCTTCACGACTTTTCAGCTCTTGCTCCCGGGCATTAAGACTGTTCTCTTTTTCAGTAAGTTTGGTCTCTTTTTTTTTCAGGAGTTCTTCCGTAGCTTCTTTCAAGGCATTAAGAGCCTGTTCCTGCTCATCAATACGCTCAAGTTCCAGGATCAGCTCTTCTTTGCGTTCTTCAAAAACCTTGGTGCAGTCGTACAGTTCACTTTTGGCCTGAAGATTGACACTGATAAAAAGGGCATATACCGCCAAAACTCTAAGCATTCTTTTTCCTGTTAAAAGCTATCAGGGCGACCTCGTCGAGCTCTTTTGCCTCTTTGTGCTTTTGGGCTTTAAGTATTTTTTCTATCTCGTTTGTTTCAAGATATTTAAATTTTTCGTGTTCAATAGTAGCAGTTTTGAGCTGTTGCATTGCTTTGAGCAGAGCGTTTTCGGCCAGGGCCAGATTGTGTTTATTGAACCCTATCTCGTCCTGTACCCTATGCTTTAGAAGCTGCATCTGTCTGAACAGGGAGAAGTCACCGCCCTGAGGTATCTGCATTGAACGCAGTTCATCATAGGAGGCTTCAATCTTTTCTTTGATGACTGCAATGGTCTGGTGACAGGACTGGACCGATTTTTCCATCATCTCCAGGCGCTCTTTTTTTATTTTGACGAGAGCAGAATATTGCGTGTTCAAAGGAAAGAGCCTTGAACAGGGTGAAAGGCGAAAGGTGAAGGGAAGATGATATCAAACCGACTCATTCCTGCTTCTCTACTTTGCTTACAGAAGGATCGTATCGTTTCTGTCCGGAGAGGTTGAGACCAGACCGATTCTTGTCTCTGTTATCTCTTCTACGAACTTCAGATATTCTTTGGCCGTTTCAGGAAGTTCATCCCATGAACGTACGCCTTCCGTCTTGTCCCAGCCCGCGAAAGACTTGTAGACAGGTTTTGCATTTTCGATATCCGAAGGCATATAATCAATCTCTTGACCTTCGTACTCATAAGCGACACAAATCTTGACCTCGTCAAACCCGTCAAGAACGTCAAGTTTCATGATAGAGAGCCGGTCGCATCCGTTGATACGTGCAGCGTGCTTGCAGGCGACCGCGTCAAACCAGCCGCAGCGGCGCGGACGACCCGTAGTCGTTCCAAACTCATGTCCCTGTTCGCGCAGTCTGTCGCCGTCAGTTCCAAAATCTTCAGTCGGGAAAGGTCCGTTTCCTACACGGGTACAATAGGCCTTTACTATACCCGTGATATTGCCTATGTCTTTCGGAGAGATACCCAGACCCGTACATGCACCTGCCGAGATAGTAGAAGATGAAGTCACGAAAGGGTATGTCCCGTGGTCGATATCAAGAAGGGTCCCCTGGGCACCCTCGAGAAGAACCTTTTTACCCTCTTTCATCAGGTCCCAGGTCATTTTAGTCGTATTCGTAATAAAAGGGAGAAGTACCTTTGCGTACTCGATAAGCTCAGCCTGAAGCTCCTTTTTTGAAGGGAGGCCAATATCCATCGCTTTAAAGATAGCCGCATTCTGTTCAAAATGATCCATAACCTTTTCGGTCAGGCTTTCGATGTCTTTAAGCTCGCCCATTCTGTGGCCTGAACGGGAGATCTTGTCTGCATATGAGGGGCCGATACCGCGACCCGTCGTACCGATAGCCTTGTCGCCGCGCATTTTCTCTTTCGCCTGGTCGATAGCGATATGGTAGTTAAGGATCATATGGGCAGACTCGGATACGAAGAGACGGCCTTCAAGTTTGTCAAACTGTTTCATCTCTTTGATCAAGGCTTCCGGACAGACGACTACGCCGTTTCCGATGATATTGAGTGCAGAGGGGTTTAATATCCCCGAAGGAATAAGGTGAAGTGCGTATTTGACACCGTCAACCCAGATCGTGTGACCGGCATTGTGACCGCCCTGGTAACGTGCTACCGCATCAAACTCTTGAGCCAAAAGATCAACGATCTTACCTTTTCCTTCATCACCCCATTGGATACCGACAATCAAATCTGCTTTCATTACTTACTACCTTCTAGTTTTTCTATTATTTTATCTGTATACAGCGCGAATCCGACAGACGTCACTTCATCATTCACATAACGTCCGCCACGGGCATAAACGTCATTCTTTTCTATCATACGAAAATAGAGCTCGTCATAATAAAGCATTTTTGCATAATACAAAGGAGCGATGACAAGGTTGTCATACTCGATATTTTCCGCCAATACTTTCATCCGTTTCAACTCATCTTTGATCATTTCGGGAACGACTTCGATGACGGCGTCGATATCTTCCAGTCTCTCAAGATAGATAATATCTTTCAGCCAGGACACCTTTTTATCCAAAAGCTTTTGGATATTGATATGTCTAAAGTCATCCAGATCAATATCAAGCTCTTTGGAAATCAGCTGCGGGATGCGGATATTAGAGATCTGAAGAAGAGGTTTGATACCCAGCGCGTTAACGGTATCTACTGCCGACTGCAGGACGGTGGAGAGATTTTTCTCTCCGATATACTCTGCACCGATCTGATAGACCTCTTTAGACGGATACATGTAGATAGGCTGAATATAAAACCATTTTTGATGGCTCGTATTGCGGCCCAGACGCTTATCGAGCAGACGGACGACATCGATAGTCGAATCTGCCCGCAGTGTCAACTGATAGTTTTGCATATCGTTCACACGTATCAGCTCTTTCTCGTTTGCAATACTAAGGTGCTGATGATAGGAGAAGAGAGGAGTGATCAACTCTTCGTATCCCGCCGCATACAGCACATCGCTTGCGATAGCTTCGATCTTACGCTTTATCTTTGCCGTTTCACCGAAATAAAGTTTTGTTCCTGATGGAATCTCATGTTCGAGCATCATATTTAGTTTTCCAATGCTTTAAAATAAAGTTCATTAAACACCCTGTTGGCCGTTCCGTCATACGCTCTTCGCTCAAGCTTGGCAAGAGCAAGCTCAACCGCATTCACAACCCAGGACAGCTCATAGGTTTTTATCAAGCCCATCTGGTTGATACGGAAGATCTTGCCCTTAAGATGGTCCTGGCCGCCCGCGACATTCACCTCATAATCTTTTTTCAAGATATCTCTGATCTCGGAAGCATGCTCATCATCTATCGTCGTCATCGACTTGGCAGGAGCTTCAGGATAGGAGTGTAATCCGATCGCTTCCAGGGCACCGCGTGTAGCAATAGCACGTGCAGTCGTCTCTTTATACAGTTTTTCAAGCCCGCCGTCTGCATCGATCTCCTTCAAGATGGCATTCAGACCGATAGTCAGTGTCGTCGCGGCCGTATATGCCGTAGTGTTCTGTCTCTGCTTCTTGATCTCTGAAGCAAGGTTTAGATAGTACCCTTTGCCTGCACCGATCTTCTCGATCCCCGCATTGCTGAGACCAAGGATGGCAAGCCCCGGAGGAAGCATCAGTGCCTTTTGGCTTCCCGCAAGGACCGCATCGATGTTTGTCACATCGATCTTCTCGACACCGATCGCCGTAATACCGTCGGCTATGATCATCACTTCAGGACGAACCGCCTTGACAGCCTTTGCAATCTCTTCGACCGGATGGCGAAGTCCGCCTGCAGACTCGGAGATCTGAACGGCGATCGCATCGATAGAGGGGTTCTTCTCCAGTGCGTCAAGAACATCCTCAACAGACGTGGGCCTGTTCCATTCATACTTCAGTTCAACGTTCTGAAGTCCGTTTGCCAGAGCGATCTTTCCGAAGCGCTCACCGAACTTGCCTGCGTTTACGTTTAAAAGCGTGTGATGACAGAGGTTAATGACAGCCGCTTCCATAGCGCCCGTGCCGCTTGTCGCAAGCATAACGACCTCATCTGTATTGAAGAGTTTGAAAAGCTCTTCTCTTGTCTGCTCAAAAATAGCTTCAAATTCCGGTGTACGGTGGTGAAGCGTCGGCTCAGCCATCGCTAAACGGATTGATTCTGGTACAGGGGTAGGCCCCGGCGTAAAAAGTAGCATTAGCTTCCTTTAGTAAGTCTGTGTATATTTAAAAGAGAGGCCAAAGCGAAACGGACTTTAGAAAACCAGCCGCGGCGGTTTCACAAAGCGCAGTCTACCCACTTCCCTCATGAAAAGTTTAGTCGCAGGAAGCCCATTTTCTAAACATACGGGCGCAATTATAGCTGAAGCTTTGTTAGAGGATGATAAAGAGGTTTTTTTAAGCCCATAATGACTTCACAAGAGGCTAAACAGACTCCAAGACCTTCCGTAAAAAGGCCTTCATCCGTTTATAATGATCGCCGTGCCAGTAGATACGGTCGCACTTTGTACAGATCTCAAAATCAAAAAAATATTTAATGACCTTGGGCGGAAGCCGGTGAAGGATCTCGCCTTTTTCGATGACCCTCAGGCTGTCTCTTATACACATCTCCAGCCCACGAGACCCACATTGATCGCGTATGCCG
>CAXGZT010000191.1:0-4661 GCA_964014335.1 uncultured Campylobacterales bacterium
A
This sequence comes from uncultured Campylobacterales bacterium, assembly GCA_964014335.1. Taxonomy (GTDB): domain Bacteria; phylum Campylobacterota; class Campylobacteria; order Campylobacterales; family Sulfurimonadaceae. The sequence continues at coordinate 2 of CAXGZT010000191.1, forward strand.
TCTCTTTCTTGCCGCCAAAGGCACCGACCGGCATCCCCCCGCCGATAACCTTGCCCATAGTGACAAGGTCAGGAACTGTACCGACAATATCCTCGGCCCCTCTGAGCGTAGCCCTGAAACCGCTCATGACTTCGTCAAAGATGAGAAGCGTTCCGTTCGCGTCACACAGTTTTCTCAACTCTGCCAAAAACTCTTTATCCGCAGGAACGAGCCCCATATTTCCCGCAATGGGTTCAATGATAATACAGGCAATATCATCGCTGTTCTCAAAACATTTTTTGACACTTTCAATATCGTTGTATTTGGCCAAGAGGGTATGTTTGGTAAAGTCGGACGGAACACCCGGTGATGACGGGCTTCCGAAGGTGACCATACCCGATCCTGCCTGGACAAGCAGTGAGTCGCTATGCCCGTGGTAACACCCTTCGAACTTAATAATATCGTCCCGTCCTGTAAACCCGCGCGCGAGTCTGATCGCAGACATCACGGCCTCAGTCCCGCTGCTGACAAAACGAAGTTTCTCTATTGAAGGTATAAGATCGATGACAAGCTTGGCAAGCTCTGTCTCCGCGAGAGTAGGCGCACCGAAGCTAAGACCGTTTTTAACGGCATCGACCACTGCGTTTTCAATATTTTCATCTGCATGTCCAAAGATAAGCGGTCCCCATGACTGCACATAATCAATATATCTGTTTCCGTCTATATCGACAAGATATCCGCCCTCCCCTTTTTCAATGAATATAGGCGTTCCGCCTACACTTTTAAAGGCACGTACCGGAGAGTTTACACCTCCGGGGATTAGCGCTTGGGCCTCATTAAATGCATTTTGACTTGCTTGCGTGTTCATACTGTTCCTATTGGCTGATAATTAAAAGAAGTATACCGAAATGATGCTCCTAAAAACCTTATGCACAAGTATAGTTCTTTGCGTAGACGACACGCCTGAAACCACCTTGTGTCACACTCTGCCGGCAAGGCAAGGCTTTTAAATGCAATTTATTCTAAGTCGATATAATGCTAAAAAAACAAAGCAACTGCCTCTTTTTGGCAGTTAAAAGATTGTGAATGAGTAGAAGTACCGCAGCATTACTGATTGCTATTATGTTTCACATTTTGCTGATACTTCTGTTTGATTTTTTAATGAAACTAAGACCCGAGACGGCTGAAAAAGCTCAGGAACACCGGATCAAAGTAGCCCTAAAAGAGAAACCCAAAAGCTCTAAAAAACCTGCCGCCGTTAAAAATCTAAAAAAGCCCATTGAAAAAGCTCCTCCCATACCTGAGGGAAAACAGCTCGAGAAACTTCCCGAGCAGACTGCGACAAAAACACCGCAGCAAAAGCCCCCGAAAAGAGAGGTGAAGACGAAACCCAAGAGCGAGAAAAAACAAGCCAGAGAGCCAATCGTCAAAGAAACACCTTCAAAAAAACAGGTCTACAGGAAAGCCGAGCAAACAGAAAAGAAAGATATCAATATAACGAAGGCGCCAAAAAAGAAAACGGGTCTTTATGCCATGCTCTCTAAAAAACAGAAACCTCAAAAACAGACCAAGGCAAAGCCGCGCAGAGGCACGCAGATCGGAAGTGACTTTAAAGAAGCTTACGGGGAGGCGTTTGGAAGGCTCTCAGAGGGTGAGAAGAGATACATTATCGATAATCAAGAGATGATGCGCCGTATCACCCAAGAGCAGCTTAACCGCTTGGGGCCCGTAAACATTCCAAGAAATCTAAATGTCAATACCATGAATATTATAGAGTTCTATCTGCACCCCAATGGTGACATCAGCGGACTCAAAATCCTCAACGCCTCGGGTTATCAGATATTGGACGACACCTCTCTGCAGACGATAGAATACTCTTACCACCGTTACCCTCTGCCTGAGCAGAAGACACTGGTACGGTACAGGGTAGGATATTATTTGGGAGGCAGACGGCACTAGCCTCTAAGCTTCTATTCTCGACCCGGTACGCTTTTGTGCCGAAAGGCCTATCTGTACATCTCATTTGCACTGTAGAGTTCCGGTGCCCAGTCAAGTGCGTCTTCGTCGAAGGACTCATGCAGTTCGAACAGATGAAAGTCTTCTGCTTCGTCATCATACTTATCCGGTGTCAGCATCCCTATTCCGCCCGTGATAATGCTCTCGAGTGTTTCGGTTTTCATCTTCGCTCCGAACAGATTGACTTTCATGCCTATGCCGCTCGCATTAAAGAAATATGAGTTCTTTCTTACCAAGTGGGCATAACAGGGTTCAATAAAGAGTTCGATACCAACGCTTCTGGCATCCTTCCTTAGAGCGTAACGCACCACTGAACCGATCTTGATCTGGCGGAAATAGACCGGAGTACCTGCTTTAATTCCGCCAAGTCTAGGGGCATCCAAGACAATACGCAAGCCCTCTTCGTTTAGATGCGGGGCAGGCGTTTCCAACATAAGATCAAAGCACTCTGCGTACTCATCGGAAAGACCTGGCTTCAAGACGATTTTGGGACCTTTCAAGGCTGCAGACGGATTCTTCACGCCGTCTAATCCGATACTAAAACCTTCGACCCAGAAAATCGTCTCTTTGTTAATCAGATACCTGTACCTGCTCCCGATTTTCAATTCTAGTTTCACCTTTTCTTTTACCAACTCTACAGCCTCGACATGACCGATACGAAGATTCTTGTACTCAAGCGGGCTTCCCGCCTGCAAGCCCGCGGAGTCGTCGGCAAAAAGGGTAAAATCCAGATAAGAGTTCATCGCTTCGTCTTTTGTATCATAAAGCTTGAAATACTCATGCTTTTTTGCGGGCTTGGCCGTGATGGAAGAAGGCGTATAAAATGAAATACCGCCGGAGATGATGGTCTTTATTGACTCGGTCTCAACCTTCAGCCCGTTTAATCCGATCTGCGCATGAAGACCGCTGGCATTGTAAAAGAGTGTGTCTTCATGCACCTCTTTTGCATACTCTTGCGTAATAAATACCTTTAGCAGGACCTTCTTGTTTTTTGCGTCCCATTGATAAGAGAGAAGTTCTCCTGCTTTTATCTGCTTGAAAAACAGGGGGGAGCCTTTTTTTAAAGAGCCGATCTGATCAGCGACCAAGGTGAGATAAAGACCCCCTTGCGATAAAGACTCATCTCTTTTCATCTCCTGACGGTTTTTATAAAGCTTGTACTGTTTTTGTATTTTTTTAGAAGCGTGAAGATCAGGCGTCTCTACGGCCAACCCCCCGCGCAAGACACTCTCTAAGCTTCCCGCAGAAAACTCGACCTTATCAAGCGAAGCCGTAAATTCGACTCCGCTGTTGTGATAAAACTTGGATGAACCGTTTAAGAGATTGCCATAACGAGGCTCGACAATAAGGTCGATGCTGAACGTTCTTTTGTCTTTGTTGAGTCTGTAGGAGCCGACCGTACCGATTTCGATATTATGATAGAAGAGTCCTGACCCCTCTTTGATGCTTTGAATATCATCTGCAACCACCCTGACATGAATGCCTTTGTTCTGCGGCTTGGAATCATGAAGCCTGAAGTCCGTTTTTATTTTTGCATCAGCATCCCTAGTCACGAAATTGACATAGTTACCCTTTATGATCGCATCAAGCCCTTCGACCCGGTCAAAACCCATCTGCGGTTTCACTATCCAGAAGTAGGCTTGTTCATTGGCGAAAGCCCTAAAATCTTTATGAAGCTTGATGAGCACCCTGGTATGGCTCTGTTTGGGATCATGTTTTACGGATTTTACGACTCCGGCTTCAGCGCCCTTGTAAAAAACCTTTGAAATCTCAGGTTCCAAATTAGCATAATCTTGCATAATCAGGACCACTTCATCTTCGCTCAGCATGGTTTCACTGTAACTATTGTAAAGATGAAACCTGCTTTGCTCTTTGGCAGACGGCGAGGCAAGCGATTCCTCCCCGTTGCACATGGAGACACCCCCCGCAATAAAAGAGGCGAAAGAACCCATATTGACTTTGACGGCAGAGAGGCTGGCTTTAAGCTCCAGGGCATCAGCCTTATAGAAGGTTGATTTTTCGTGTACGAGCTCCCTGTATTTTGTCTCTATGCGCAGATGCAGATCGACGCTCTGTTTATCCGCGGAGAGCTTCTTGTCTTCAACCTTTCCGATAGCTTGCTTCATATACAAGACTGGTGCTCCGATAGATATATCACCTTTTTCGACAGTGTTGACGATAATAGAGAGACCGGGGTTGAACACATCTGCAGGAGGGGAGTCTAAGGCGACAAAGGTGTCTTGATAAGGCAGGGCTATCAACTCTTTAGAACTGTTTGCAGCCGGCATAACGGCAATATAGATACCCCCGACAATGGTATCGAGTCCGGACACCTCCGTAAGACTGATCTTGGGCTCGACCTTCCAAAACTTGTTCCCTTTTCTTGTTATACCCGCAGACGCCGTCCTATCGATCAGGGCCGTCAGCTGTAGCTTTGAGACGTCATCTTTTTTAATACGAATATTTTCGACTACCCCGATTTTTATTCCCTTGTACATAATGGGAGTTTTGCCGTCTTTGATCCCATCTCCGTTCTCGACGATGATCGTTATGCGTTTTCCTCTATCCAGATAGGTTTTCCAGATCATACCCGATGTGATAAGAACAGCTATTATCGGTGCAATCCAGACCAGTGAAAACCCTCTTTTCTCTTTTTTGAGCCCCT
>CAXGZT010000192.1:0-4647 GCA_964014335.1 uncultured Campylobacterales bacterium
AGATCAATGTGGGTCTCGTGGGCTCGGAGATGTGTATAAGAGACAGTATTACATGACATCGGATTACGGCCGTTTCCAGCTTTTAGGCATAGGCATCTGGGTCTTTCTTGGTCTGATCGTCAATAAATGGATCACGAAGGTAGATAAATGATCGAGATAATCGCTTCTGCCTTGATCATCATCTCGCTGATGATGATCATTGTTCTGCTCTCGTGGTACCTCTACCTGAAGTATAAACATGATCAGTGGATATACAGGGTCTTTTACAAGGATGATACGGCCTTGCTCTCTCAAAACGAGAGCGAAAAGAGGGCCGAGTTCAAACTCAAACTGGTGAGGGCGGGTCTGAGCCAAAAGCAGTTCACGGAGATCATCATAGCCGGTGTGCTTGCCGGGCTTTCTCTGTTTGCCTTGATCTTTATCCTGGATCTTGAGGGCATAAAGGCCGTCGGCATCGCTGTTATCTCTCTTGCCGTGGCAGCCTTGACGCCCTTTGTCTATCTTGAGGAGCAGGTCAAGGCGAGGATCAAACGCATCGAAAACGACCTGGCCATCTTTATCGATCTTCTGATCATCATTCTAGAAGGCGGGGGCGGTCTGAACAATGCAATAGACAGGGTGACGGTCGAAGGCACTGCCGTACTGAAGAAGGATCTTTTGGACGAGTCCAGACGTTTCAAGAATGAGTTTATCACCTACAGCAGCGAGGTGGCCTACAATAACCTGGTAAAACGGACCGGTTCCGAGGCGATAGGGACGATCGTCGGTTTCATGCGGCTCTCCGAAGAGACCGGCATAGGCGTCAAGACGATCTTTGAAAACCAGTCCGAAGAGATCAAGGCGGCCGAGATGCTGAGTATTGAAAAACGTGCGGCGACGATGAACATAAGCATGACCTTTACGATGTTTGTCTTTATTCTGCCTGCCGTGATCGCGATGATCGTATTTCCGATGGCAGCAGATGCCCTGATGACGGGATTTTAAAAAGGAGTTATAGATGAAACAAAAAAAGATGAAAATCGCAACGGGGATCATGCTTGCTCTGGTACTGTTTAGCTCCTCGATAGCCTTGCTGATGTATTCCAAGCAAAACGAGTTAAGCGGCTATGTTGAGGAGCACGTCGAAGTCTATGTTACGAGCAAGGCTTTAAACAAGGGTGAGATGATCGGTGCCGAGGCTATAACGATGAGCCGCCTGCCCAGGGGCTACCTCTCCTTTACCCCTTTGACAAAGGCGGAGATAATCGGCCGATACGCGACGGTGGACATATTCTCGGGTGAACCTTTCCGACCGGAAAAACTCTCTCTCGTTAAACCGCTGGAGAAACCCGTGGTTAAGGTTACGGCACCCGTCGTAGAAGAAAAGACGCAGATAAAACAACTCAGCAGTGACACGATTTCGATCTCTTTGTCTCTGTTTAAAAACATTGACCACTCTTTAAAGAGCGGGGAGTTTATCGATATCGTCTCGGTGCTTCCGAAGAAGAGCAGGGGGAACGAGTACCAGTTTTCGACAAAATATATAGCCCTGCATCTTCCCATCCGCTCCTTTGTGAGCAATGGCAAGCTCATGGAGAAGATGATGACAGAGGTGTATGACGATAAATCCAAACAGGTCAATATCGCCGTAGCGGACACGGTGATCCTGGAGATCTCCCCTAAGGATATCAAAAACTTTTTTCGTATCTATTATATGACGCAGGAGCTGAACTCGAAACGTGTTTACGCGACGAAAGAGTTCAGAGGGCATCTGTGGATGGTGAAATGCTCGGAGGAGATAGACGAGAAAGTACAAAAAGAGAAAAGGCGTATGATGGTCGACGCTAAGAAAAGCCTTAGAAGAAGAGCGCCTGTGCAGAAAGTGAGCATCTCGTATGAAAAATAAACAGGGGTGGCGCAGGGGGATCGGTCTTGCCCAGATAATGGCCCTGCTTCTCGTCGTGCTTCCGACCATGGCCTTTATCGTGACCCTGCTTTTGGATTACTGGACCGTCATGCAGGCCGATTACAAGTTGAAACTGATAGCGAACCTGAGTGCGGACTATGTTAACAACAAAGAAGATGCGACGGATCTGGCAGATATAAACACACAGCTTATTGCTCCTGTCAACGCTAAGAAACTGTGCCCTAAGGGTACGGTACTCGGTGTCAAAGTGTCTGATACCAATGCCTCATCGGGGCAGATCGATATATCTATAGAGTACACGCATAACGGTCCCTATATAAAGGACAAGAGGCTCTCTTCGAGTATGCTCACATACTCTTACCATGATCAAAACCTGACAGCCATTTTAGAATGTACATAAAAAAGAGGGGAAAATGAAAAAAATAATATTACTGCTTAGTCTGTGCCTAGGTCTTTTAGCCGAGGATATTGTCGTCTTTGAGAATGAGTACAATGTGCTCACGCTTGAGAAGAGGGTACAAAAACTTATCGTCGGAAACAAAGAGCTGCTCAACGTTTCGCTTTTGGATGCGGCTTCAAGCCCTCGGACGACATTGAAGCTTTTTGGTAAAAAAAGCGGGAATACCTCTATTCTTATCCTGTATAAAGACAAGACTATTCAGAACTATCACGTATATGTCAATCAAAACCTCGGGTTTATTCAAAAGATGGTCAATGTCATTGAACCGGAAATCCGCCTTAACCGGGTAGGCGACGGTTCGACGGTGATCGCGGGAGAGTTTAAAGACCCGCATGAAAAAAACCGTGTCTACAAGCTGCTCGAGAGTGCCGGTATTGACATGAACACGCTGATGGACCTTACCCAGACGAAAAAAGTCAATAAGATGGTGCGTACAAAACTCTATCTCGTCGAAGTCAATAATCAAAGAGCAAAAGACCTCGGCGGGGTGACGGGTCTTAATTATTTTGACAAATATACAAAGATCATTACCAATCCCGAAGCGACAGCCAGTGCGACATTCAGCGGTTTTTTACTTGATCATACGGGTCGCTTTGTCTCTAAGACAGGAAATTCGGTTGTAGGGACCTTGAACTTCTTAGAGACGAAAGGGATAGCCAAGATTCTCGACGACACGGTCTTGATCACGACGGAAGATGAGAACGCGAGTTTTCATGTGGGAGGTGAGGTCTATATACCCGTGGGTATGACACAAAACTTCGGGGTCGGTCCGACCATTCAACTCGAAGAGAAAGAGTATGGTCTTCGCCTGACGCTGACAAGCGGTTTTATGGAAAAAGAGGGGTTTATGCATATAGACGTGGAGATCAAAGAGAGCGAGTTTGATACGAACCACGAACACGACGTACAGCTTGGCGAGTTTATCGTCGTCCCCTCCTTTGTCAGCAAAAATATCAAAACCGACATCGTCGCCCAGTCAGGGCAGGTCATAGCCTTGGGAGGACGGCTTCATACCGAAGAGGTCGAACGAGAAGAGAAGGTCCCGTTTTTAGGTGATATCCCCCTGCTGGGAGAACTCTTTAAAAGAACCGTTTCCGGTTCGAAAGAGAATGACCTTCTTTTTTTCCTCGTCCCCGAGATCGTAGATGCGAATGAAGAGCTCGATGACAGAGACTTTTACAAAGAGTATAAAAACTCAAGCGCTGAGCTGCATAAGAGTATTCTGGATATAAAACCTAGCGAAGCGGAACCTCTTGTCATAGTCGAAGACAGGGAGCTTATAACCAAGCGTGAAAAAGCAGAAGCAGTGGAAGAGGCCGATGTAGAGAGCGTGATTGAAGTCGAAGAGGGAAATGCGCAGGGGGTCATAGAGGTTGAGAAAGAGAGCGAACTTTTAAGAGAAGATGAGATACGCTCTCAAGCCGTAGAAGCAGGGGTTTTGGAAGAAAAAAAAGAGCCGGAAGTTCGGATCACAAACGAAACCCTGCCGGAGAGTGAAAGTGAGACTGTTAGTGAAGCTAAAGTCGAGGAAGAGAGACTCTTTCAGGCTTCAGAAGCAAGGGCACCGGTAGAAAACATAGAACAAGAAGTACAGGTCACAAGCGAAACCCCGGCAGAGAGTGATAGGGAGGCTATGGGTGAAGCCCAAAATGACAAGAGCTATAAAGAAAAAAAGATTACAGCCGTGGAAGATGTTGTCGTCGAAGTCGTAGACGGTGATGCGGAAGAGAGAGCGGAAAGCCTTGAGATGCCTGCTCATGAGAGAGCACGAAGCAGAGAAGAAAATATTTTGAGAGGATCAGGTAAAACTGTAGTTCAAAATATTAAGGAAGAGAAAAAGGCCAGCGACACAGAATCGGCAACTAAAATATCCAAAGATGGTAAACAGAAGGTAAACAGAAAATACAGAGTCTCGGTAGGAAAAATATTTTTACGTGATAAACCCGTGGACGGAAGACGCTCTGATGTATGGATAAAAGGCCACTCTTTTATTGCCGAGGCAGAAGAGGAGTTTGACGGAAGTGCCTGGTTAAGGGTAGGAGAGGACTGTTTGGAAGAGTGTGTCGTACTTGAGAAAAGCCTGTGGATCGCTAAAAAATTCACCGAAGAGTTATAACTATAACAAATAACAATGCTAAGTAAAAATAATTTGATATATAGGCCCAAAAGAGCTATAATATCTCTAAATAAAAACGGAAAAGGGAAAGAGATGTTAAAAAATTTATTTAAGCGTGTGAAGTCACAAAAAGGTATGAGCGGTGTACTTGTAGCTCTTTTATTG
>CAXGZT010000193.1:0-4630 GCA_964014335.1 uncultured Campylobacterales bacterium
GAAGGATCTCGCCATTTTCGATGACCCTCAGGGGCTCATTGCAGACGATACAACGGCTGAAATGGGCTTGAAACCTTTTCAGATGAAATCTTCTGATGACTTCCAGCAGCTGTTTTTCCGTCTTGACCGCTTTGAGCAGACTGCACCGCGCCTTTTTCCGCTCATAGAGCCCTTTGTCACGGGTCAGAATAATACGACACTCTCTATTGGCAAGATCGATCAACTCATTATCATCGATCTGCGGAAAATAGAGCGTATCCAAGCCCATAAGACGAAGATATTTGGCCAACTTGCCCAAATGGCAGTCAGCGATAAATGCCGGTACTTTTCCCGTCTCACACTTTTGCATCCCCTATTGTACACTTTTTAATCGTTTTGGTTTACTGTCAAGAAAAATTCAAAAACGGAAGAAAACGGAGCTTAATTCATCTACCCAATCAGTAACACTCTGAATTGCGGATATTATTCATAACCTTATATTCCAACGAAGATACCAAGCAGTATTGCAATTTTAACTATTCTTTAGGTATTGTTTTATCTTTAAATCAAGGATAAACATGACAATTTATGAAGCGACTATTCTAGGGATAGTTGAGGGGATAACCGAATTTCTTCCTGTCTCCTCAACGGCGCATATTGCTCTTACCTCGCAGATAATGGGCGTTGATCAAGATGATTTTATGAACTCTTTTAATATTATCATCCAGATCGCACCCATTTTTTCTGTTATGATCATCTATTACAGTACCCTTTTTCAAAGCCTTGAGATCTGGAAAAAACTTATCGCTTCGTTCATTCCGACCGGAGCCATCGGTTTTTTGTTCCATAAACAGTTAGAGACTATGTTTTCTGCGAACAGCATTGTCTTATGGATGGTCGCGACCGGGGTTTTCTTTTTGATCGTAGAGTTCTTATATACGAGAAGAGGACACACTACAGTCGATTTGGAAGATGTGACCTACAGGCAAGCCGTTCTTGTTGGTTTCATTCAGGCTCTCTCTTTGATACCCGGGGTATCCCGTTCCGGAAGCACGATCCTCGGGGGGATGCTTCTGGGTATGAAACGCGAACTTGCCATGAGCTTTTCATTTTTATTGGCTATCCCGACGATGACGGCCGCTTCGGGCTACACCCTGCTCAAGGAGTATAGTGCCCTCTCTTTTGACGGTGTCTCATTGATCCTGATCGGTTTTGCCGTCTCATTTATTGTAGGATGGGCCGCCGTGAAGAGTTTTTTAGCCATCGTCTCCAAATACAGTTTCACACCCTTTGGCATCTATCTGATCGCATCCGGAGTCTTGTTCGCAATGTTCGGGGTAGAGCTTTAGATTCAATCAGTTGTCCCCATGCTACGACCATCTGGAATAATATTTGCTTTGATCATGACGGGTAGCAAAAATATAAAGCCCGCATAAGGATTGAAGATGCCATTAAAAGCACTTAATGCACTTGAGCGTTTCTCAAAATCAATTGAATCTATTTTTTACACGTTCAGCAAAAAAGTATTATAAAACAAGGCAGGGGAAAGATCCTCTGCCTCCTCAACACTATTTTTCCCTCATCATCTTAATAAGATTCAAGACAGGTTTGGCATTGGCAAGCGCCTGTGAGCGGTGTGAAAGCTTTGACTTTATACTATCATCAAGCTCTCCGAGAGTTTTATCATACCCCTTGGGCTGAAAACAGGGGTCATATCCGAACCCGCCCTCTCCTCTAGGTTCTGTCAATACATCTCCATACATCCAGCCATGCGTGGTATACTCGCCCTCTTTCGAAACAATTGCAATAGCAGCCGTATAAAAAGCGGGTGAGGAGTCGAAGCCTCTCTCTTTTACCGCATCCATAAGCTTACGAAGGTTGTCCTTGTCACTGGCATCCGGCCCCCCGTAACGTGCAGAGAGGACCCCCGGTGCACCGTCCAGGACGTCCACACTGATACCGCTGTCATCCGATAAGACTATCGCTTCTTCATCGCCCAGGGCTTTATAGATCGCGCGCGCTTTGATCAGGGCATTTCCTTTAAAGTCCGGCTTATCCTCAATAATCTCAAAAGGCTCTATAAGGTCACTATAGGGGATCACTTCAAAATCACTGTACATATGCGTGATCTCTCTTACCTTGCCCTTATTTGACGTCGCTAATACTAATTTCATTAAGTTACCTTAAAAAGTTTCTATTATAATGGCGACATTTTATCAAAGGTAGGTTATTTATATGTTTAAAACGATCTGGCCACTCTCAGCAATTTTGGCATTGCGTTTCCTTGGTCTTTTTTTAGTACTGCCGATCTTATCTGTTTACGCAATGGGTATGGAGGGTGCAACAGCACTTTTGGTCGGTGTGATTGTCGGTGGATATGCTCTGACCCAGGCAATCTTTCAGGTTCCGTTCGGGACTATCAGCGACAAGATAGGGCGCAAACCCACGCTCGTATTCGGGCTGCTCGTCTTTTTGGCGGGGTCGATTCTCTGTGCGGTGAGCGAAAACATCTACGTTTTGATGTTTGGACGTTTCTTGCAAGGTGCCGGAGCTATCGGCTCCGTTATCCCGGCCATGATCTCTGACCTCGTTCCCGAGGAGTCCCGAGGCAAGGCTATGGCGATGATGGGCGGTTCTATTGCCTTGAGCTTTGCTCTTGCAATGGGTCTCGGCCCGGTAATCGGTGCCAGTTTCGGTGTGGCAACGCTCTTCTGGATAACAGCCGTCTTAGCCGCTCTTGGTATCGTACTTGTCTTCGCCAAGGTGCCGACACCTCCGCGTATCCATCATATCTACCATAATACTATCAAAACAAAAGATATACTCAAAGACCCCAACCTCCTGGGGATGTTTATCCTTAACGGTATGCAGAAGGGTCTGATGACGATCTCTTTTGTTTTGATCCCTATCATCATGACGGGCTCGGCCGAAGAGGGTGGCTTTGCCTGGGAAAAGTCTGAACTATGGATGGTCTATCTTCCGGCGATGATCTTTGGACTCATCGCTATGGGACCGGCTGCTGTCTTTGGGGAAAAACACAACAAGGCAAAGCAGATATTTCTGGTCTCAATCGTCCTTTTTATTGTGGCCTTCACCCTGATGGGAACCACCACATCCTCGACACTCTTCATCGTCGGCGTAGTAAGCTTTTTTATCGGTTTTAATATGATGGAGCCTTTGGTCCAGTCTATTATCTCAAAATATGCCAAGGTTCACCAAAAAGGCGCGGCCCTGGGTATCTCGAATACCGCTGCGTATTTTATGACCTTTATCGGCGGTACCTTTGCCGGTTTCATGTTGGACTTTTCCGACCGTGAACTTCTTGGCCTCACTCTGGCAGGTATCAGTCTATTATGGCTGATCTGGACAGCCTTAAAGCTTTCAAACCCTATCAGGCATTCACATCTTTATCTACCTACGGACAGGGTAGATATGGCCAAGCTTGAAGCCCTTGAGCATGAGGCCATTGCCGAATGGTATATCAATGAGACAGAGGGTCTTGTTGTTATCAAATACAAAAAAGAAGCTATTGATGAAGAGGCCCTGAAAACTAAAGTTTTTCATTAAGTCTTTTCTTACCCCAAAACGAATACTATAAGAGAGCTTTCTTTATAGTACGTGGAGGGGTGATTATGTTTAACAGTCGTTTAGTCCCGTTTTTCTTCATGTTGGTCGTCTACTTCCTGACGATGGGCCTATACTATAATCAGACACACTCTATTATCATTAGCGAAACCGAAAAGAAGATCAAGGATATTCTCTTATCCCAGCGTGCTCTTTCTGAGCTTGTCCGTGAACTACAAAAGCCCGAGGTCTACAGACTCCAGAATGAAGGCATAATTCATAAAGGCTATTTCTCTCCTGTACTTTTATCAAGCTCATACATCACTGTCAGACTCAATGAATATGCCAATACAGAACGGGAAAAACTTGGCCTTGCACCCCTGATCTATAGACATGCCTCGCCCAACCCCATCAATCCCAAAAACCTCGCCACGATTTCCGAACTGAAAATTTACGAACAGTTTCAAAACAAGACAATAAACGACTACAAAAAGACGATAAGCCAAGACGGGAAAGAGTACCTTTATTATGCTATCGCGGGAAAAATCATGGAAGCAGAATGTCTTCAATGCCACGGCCTTGCCGAAAATGCCCCAAGCTCTCTTATAGAACAATACGGGAGCAAAAACGGTTTTGGCTATAAGGAGGGGGAACTCTCCTCGATCATCTCTATTAAAGCACCTCTTGATGATATATATAAGGAGAGTGACAGGAGGTTTTTTACTGTTGCCATGATAATCTTCCTTCTATTCATCCTTCTTCTCTTTACGGCCGAAAGAATCAAAGCGCATCTGGATAAAAAAGAGAAAGAGGTTCAAAGAGCGTATGAAATTCGAGAAGAGAGTCTTAAAAAGAACAGAGTCTTGGAAAGTTCGCTGGAAAAGCTGTATGACCATATCATCTCTTTAAAATTCAATATGCAGGGAAACCTTATCGAAGTAAGCAGCACTCTGTGCCGACTCTCGGGCTATAGCAGGGAGGAGCTCATTGGAAAAACATTCTACTTTTTCAACCATCCCGACAGAGCAGAAGAGCTCTTTAACTGTCTCTTATACACATCTCCGAGCCCACGAGACCCACATTGATC
>CAXGZT010000194.1:0-4588 GCA_964014335.1 uncultured Campylobacterales bacterium
TCTTTGATGTCTTGTTCGCCTTGCATACCAAGGCAAACCTGCGCCGTCTTTTTGCAGACAGAGGCCTGCTTCTGGCCTTTAAATTTTTACTTTTTACTCTGCTCAGTCTGGTGAGCTACAGATACCTGGGCGAAATCTTAGTGCATGAGATCGAAGCCCTTGTCCTGTGGCTTGACCCGAGCATAGGCGTTATCGTGATCTATCTTTTTCTATACAGTATCTCAGCTGTGGGAAACTATGTGCAGTTAAACCTTCTTGTCTCCTACCTCGTGAAAAGACCGGGCAAACAGTTTGCTATCGTCTGGACGATGATGGCCGTACTCTACCTGGGGCTGACCCTTATTCATCTGGAGTATGAGCATTTTAACACGATGAGGTCAAAGATTGTGCAATACAAGCAGGCATTGCGGTAGAAAGGGAGCGGTTTATCCTTTTTCCTTTTTGATCACCTCATAAGCGTCATTGATCTCCTGTATTTTTCGCGTCGCATCCTGTACGTAATGCTCATCCGCACCCTGGGCCTGGATGATGTCGGGATGGTACTTTTTGACCAGGGCACGGTATTTTTTCTTGATGCTCTTCATGTCGTCGGAAGGGGAGGCATCCAAGATCTTATAGGCCTCATCTATTGAACTGTGCACCCTGGTCCCGGAAAAACTGGAACGAAACTGCTGCATCAGGGATTCAAACTCGCTTGAGCTAAAGTGTAAAAAGGCGGCTATCTTGGTGAGCAGGTTTTCTTCAGCGCTTGTCACCTTTCCGTCGATAAAGGCGATATTGATCAAAAAGCCCATCATCATCTGACGTTTTGCCCTGTCTCTGCGAATAAGGACATAGAGTTGCGAGACCAGGCTGTCGACATTGCGGGGACGCCGCTTCTCTTCTGAGAAGATCTCTTTTAAAAACCCTTTGACTTTGTGGGGTTCGGGAAAGACCTTGGAGATATCATTAAACATGTTTCCGATGAGCTCAGCCTCAAGTTCGTCTATACGCCCGTCTGCCTTGGCAACCTTGGCACAGAGTGCGACAAAAAGCCCCAATTCGCTTGAGGAAATAGCCTCTTTGGAGACTTTCATATTCTGAAACCGTTCGCGCGAATAATAGATCTGCTGAAAACGTTTATAGGATTGGAAAATACGGTATAAAACGAAAGCGACGATGCCGATGAGTATAAGATTTAACATATAATTTCCTTAGAATAGTTGTTTGTAATACAAAATTTTATAGAATTCTATCATTAAATCATGGGAATTAAATGACAGAGAAGATATCGACTATGGACAGAGGCGTGCTCTATATGCTTTTTTCCTCTTTTTTATTCGCGATAATGGGCGGTTTTGCCAAAGAACTGAGTTCATCGATGAGCTCTTTGGAGGTGGTGTTTTTCAGAAATGTTTTCGGAGTGGTCATGATCGGTCTGATGGTCTGGAAAACGCCTCTGGTACAAAAGGGCGGAAGGCCTTTCTTGCTTTTCTTTCGCGGATTTATGGGTTTTTTGGCTCTGCTGGCGTTTTTCTACAACCTTGCCCATATCTCCCTGGCGGATGCCATGACCTTCTCAAAGACAGCGCCGATATTTACAGCTTTTTTTGCTTATCTCTTTTTAAAAGAGAATATGAGCATATATGGCTGGATAGCACTTGTTATCGGTTTTGTAGGAATAGTGTTTATTACTCAGCCGGAGGGTCTTCTTTTTAAAAAGACAGACCTTCTGGGGATATTTTCCGGAGTCGGTGCAGCTTTGGCCTACACCTCGGTAAGAGAGCTGAGGAACTATTATGACACCCGTTCGATCGTGCTCTCTTTTATGCTGATCGGGACTTTTGGACCTCTGGTCTTGCTTTTTTTGGAACCTTATATCGGAACTCAAGAGCTCGATTTTATGTTTGCCGAGTTCAACATGCCCTCGGAGAGAGACTGGTTTAATATCTTCGGCCTGGGGCTTTCCGCGACTATGGCCCAGATCTACATGACAAAGGCCTATGGAGTGACGAAAGCCGGTATCGTAGGTGCAGTCTCTTATTCAAACATCGTTTTTGCGATTATTGTCGGCCTGTTTATGGGGGATGCCCTTCCCAATATAATGACAAGTCTCGGTATCCTGACAATCTTTCTCGCGGGGCTCCTGGTCGTAAAAAAATAAAATTGATTGTGATATAATCGCAATAACTAAAAAGGATGAATTATGGTACTTTTTGCTGGCCCTTGCGTTATCGAGAGCGAAGAAAATGTTTTTAAGATTGCTGAGGCACTGAAGCCTTATCATGAGAACCCCGAGATCGATTTCTATTTCAAAGCGAGTTTTGACAAAGCAAACCGCACCTCTTTAGAGAGTTTCAGAGGACCAGGAGTGCAAGAGGGAATGCGGATTTTGCAAAAGGTTAAAGAGACCTTCGGTTTTAAGATAGTGACAGACGTACACGAGAGTTCCCAGGTCGAAGAAGTCTCCAAAGTCGTCGATGTTCTTCAAATCCCTGCTTTTTTATGCAGACAGACCGACCTTCTTGTCGCTGCTGCGAAGACAGACTGCATCATCAATATCAAGAAAGGGCAGTTTTTAGCTCCTGCTGATATGCAATACCCCGTTCTGAAAGTACTTAACACCCGGGGCTGCAAAGAAGCGACCTATGAGAACTCTTTAAAGCACAAGGTATATCTGTGCGAACGCGGTTCGACCTTCGGTTATGGAAACCTTGTCGTCGATATGCGCTCGCTTGTCATCATGAGAAACTTCGCCCCGGTCATCTTCGATGCGACGCACAGTGTTCAGATGCCTGGAGCCGGGGGCGGTAAAACGGGAGGAGACTCTTCTATGGTCCCCTATCTGGCGAAAGCCGCGGCTGCGGTAGGTGTAGACGGTTATTTTTTTGAAACCCATTTTGATCCTTCTATTGCTCTGTCTGACGGGCCGAATATGGTCAAACTTAGCGAGCTGGAAGAGCTCGTCTTGAAACTTCAGAAAATTAAAGAAGTATCTTAGCTATAATCACGTCAATTAAGCTCATGAACAGGGCGAAGTAAAGAGAATACAGAAGG
This sequence comes from uncultured Campylobacterales bacterium, assembly GCA_964014335.1. Taxonomy (GTDB): domain Bacteria; phylum Campylobacterota; class Campylobacteria; order Campylobacterales; family Sulfurimonadaceae. The sequence goes on from CAXGZT010000194.1 coordinate 3,037, forward strand.
AAAATATATGAAAATTGTAGAAGGTAAACTGCAGGTTCTAGCGGGTAAGAAGGTGGCCATCATCAACTCGCGTTTTAATCACATCATCACCGACCGTTTGGTCGAAGGTGCCAAAGATGCTTATGTCCGCCACGGAGGGGACGAAAACGACCTGGAACTTATTCTGGTCCCGGGTGCTTTTGAAGTTCCTTTGGCACTGGAAAGAGCCCTGGCTTCGGATAAATATGACGCGGTATGCTGTGTCGGCGCGGTCATCCGCGGTGCGACTCCTCATTTTGACTATATCTCTGCAGAGGCGACCAAGGGTGTGGCATCTATGGCGCTTAAGCATGGTAAACCCGTATCATTTGGCGTCCTGACCGTGGATACGATTGAGCAGGCGATCGAGCGTGCCGGTTCAAAAGCAGGCAACAAGGGTGCAGAAGCTATGCTTACGGTTATCGAGATGCTAAACCTCTACGCAGAGATTGAAGCGTAATGGCGACCCGTCACCACGCCAGAATGGCCGTTGTCAGCCTTTTATATGCCCATGATTTGGGTAATCAGAGTATTGCTGACTTTTCGGATGAGATCCTGGAAGAGAAAAAGATCCGAAACAAACAGAGGGAATTCGCACTGGAACTTTTTAGGGGTGTTATTGAACATCTTGAACAGATTGACAAGAAGATTATTGAAAACCTTACAGATTGGGACTTTGACCGTTTGGGATCGATAGAAAGAGCAACGCTTCGCCTGGGCGGGTATGAGATACTCTTCGGCGATCTGGACTCGGCGGTGATCATCAATGAGGCTATTGAGATCACAAAAGCTTTCGGAACAGAACAGTCTCCAAAATTTATCAACGGCGTGTTAGACGCGATTGCCAAATCAAAGTAGGATCATGACAAAGATCCTCTCTTTTCTCCTTCTCTTCACTCTTTCCTTGGCAGCAAAAAACAGTTGTGTTGAGTGCCATGAGGGTATTGAAGATATTAGAGACAGAGAGTCCGGGATGATGCAAGAGATCCTTGCGGTCGCCGAACAGGCGGGGCACAAAGGAAATGACTGTATCGTCTGTCACGGGGGAAACCCAAATAGCAAGAACAAAAAGCGTTCGCATAGCGGTACAGTAGAGTACTTTAAAACCCACAAGGGTCCAAAAGAGTACTATCCTGCACCCGCTAGCCCCTGGATCAATGAACATACCTGTGGAATGTGCCATCAGGAACAGGTGGGTGCCCAGCATAACTCTCTTATGCAGACGGAGCAGGGGAAGATACAGGGGACATTGTGGGGCTTTGGCGGTAAAAACGGCTATAAGCACGATATAGGAAACTATAAAACACAAAACCCCGAAGATCCTCACTCGCGTCTGGGTACGGCTTCGTATAAGCAGTATATGCAAGAGCTTTCCGAGATGGAACCGGATGTGTTTCCAAAAGAGATGAAGAGCCTTCCCGAGGCCCCGACGGCTGAAGAGATTGAAAAAGACCCCACTCTAGCCGTCTATACCTATCTGCGCCAGGACTGTCTCCGCTGTCATACGGGGTCCAAAGGGCGCCAAAAACGCGGT
>CAXGZT010000195.1:0-4524 GCA_964014335.1 uncultured Campylobacterales bacterium
CATTGCATTCCCTACGACTCGTGCAAACGCCGTATCTTTTTTTGACTCAAATGTTGTCTACGTTTCCGACGCCGGGATGCCCGGTATCAGTGATCCGGGGCAATTGTTAGTCCGCCATTGTCAAGACAATGATATCGAATACGATATCCTGCCGGGGGCAAATGCTCTGTTGACAGCCTTTGTAGCAAGCGGCTTTGTCAATACCAAGATGCTTTTTTTCGGTTTCTTACCGCATAAGGGAAAAGAGAGGGCCCAAGCGCTTCAGGGCGCCCTACATAACGGTTTTACAACGATACTTTATGAAGCGCCCCACCGTTTGCAGAAGCTTTTGAAAGAGCTGGCGGCGGAAGTGCCCGAACGCAGAATCTTTTGTGCCAAAGAGCTGACGAAAAAATATCAAGGCTATTTTCACGGATCGGCCGATGAGATATACAAAAAGATGGAGAAGTCAATGATCAAAGGCGAATGGGTTGTCGTGATCGAAGCGGGAGCGGCAAGGGAGAGCTCTTTGAGTGAAAAAGATATTCTTGACCTTGATATTCCCAAAAAGTCTGCGGCTAAACTGATTTCGAAGCTTACGGGTGAAAATACAAAGGCCTGCTACCAGCGCCTTCTGGACATAAATAACGAATAAAAATAGTTATAAACCGTATGCCTCTTGCATATAACAAAAATCAATACATTATGTAACATCCTTTTAAAATTCTATCCTCTTTTTTTTCGGTTTACTCAATTTTTACCATATTGTCATATACTTAAGAGACTTTTAGATAAACTCCGTACTATGATTATTTATGGAAAACAACCGGTTTATTATCTGATTGATAAGCATCCGCAGAACATTAAGACACTCTTTGTCGCGAAAGATCTGGACAAAAAAGAGTATTCGCGTCTTATGCGAATGGATTTTGAGCTTAAGCGTATCCCTGTTAATGCGGCGCAGGTAATGTGTAAAAGCGGCAACCATCAAGGCTTTCTGGCCGAAGTGGATGAGCTTGTGCTACATGACCTGAAAGACCTCGTCAAGGCAAGCTTCGTTGTCGTCTTGGCAGGCATTACGGATATGGGTAACATGGGCGCGATAATCCGCTCTGCCTATGCGCTGGGAGTCGATGCAGTCATCATAAGCGGGATCAAGCAGTTTTCGGCCGAGAATGTAGTGCGCAGCAGCGCAGGTTCTGCTTACGATATGCCTATTGTACATACGCATAATCTGTATGATGTGATGAACGAACTTAAACTTGACGGGTTTACGCTTTATGGCGCAAGCATGAAGGGCGAAGATATCCGCAATATTAGGTGTGAAGGAAAACGAGCCCTGATTATGGGGAATGAGGCAGAAGGAATACCGGCACGAGCTGAAAAGAAACTGGACGTGAAAGTCTCAATCAAGATGGAGAATGAGTTTGATTCTTTGAATGTAAGTGTTGCGAGTGCGATTTTGATGGACAGAATGAGGTAGGAAATTAAATGACGGGTTTAGAAAAACTGCGAGAGATTGGTACACATAAGATTTTTGAGCGTACGCATATTGCTAAAAAGTTTGTAGAAGATATTTTGAATGAAAACTTTTCTTCTATGAACAGGGTCCAGTTCGCAGGATTTCTTTCGATCTTAGAACGTGAGTATAACCTTGATCTGCATGAGTTGAGCGAGGCATACCATGCCCAGTTTAACACAGAACCCTCAAGTTCAGAAGAACCTTTTGTCGTCAGTGAACATAATAGCGATCATAAAAAGGGCAAGAGCCCTTACATCGCTGCGGCGGTGATCATAGCTGCTCTCTTGGTCGTAGTCTTTAACTACTCCTCATCAAGGGATGAAAAGCTCCCGGATTCCAAGCCCGCAGAAATTCCCCTTAAACCCGTCCAAAAAGAACTCAACAATACGGCTATTGAAGAGGCCAAACTCAATCTAAGCAATCTGGAAAAAGAGTCTGTAGAACCTGAAGTCGAGAGGGTTGAGAGTGAAAGGACAGAACCTGTACATGCGGCAAAGTTTGAGGTAATTCCGCGCAGTAAGCTCTGGATAGGTATAGTAGACCTGGAGACCTTCAAACGGACACAGAAACTGACCTCTTCTCCTTTCGAGCTCGATGCCGACAGGGAGTGGCTCTTAGTGATGGGACATGGATATGTCAACTTTGATGTTAATGGGGAAGAGATTACGTTTAAAGATGAGAAGAAGGTTTGGTTTGCTTATGAGAACGGCAGCTTGACCAAGCTTAGTCGAAGCGAATTTAAAGAAAAAAACAGAGGTAAAGCTTGGTAAAAAGAGTCTGTTTTATACTTTTCCTTATTTTCGGCTCTTTATCTGCTGAAACCTTCATCCTAGAACCCAATCAAAAATCAGACTCGCAAGAGGCGGAGAAAGATCTTTTACAAGAGAAGATCAAAGCGCTTATTGGCGATAATGCATATGCCCGTCATGTAAGGTTTATCAGAATCATATTTGCCAACGAAGAAGATTACTATACGAATGCGCGTGTTGACGTGGCCAAGGTGATTCAGACACTCAAAGACAACGGTCTTCTTGAACTGTTTTTTAAAAAACCGCAGGAGATGCATCTTACCTTTCAGTCCGGCGGATATCCGCTCTTTTTTGTAAAAATAATGAGTGATACCCTGCAGTCCATGGGCTATTACCGCTTTATAACCGAAAGGTCAAAGCAGGACGAGAGCGGGTTTTACTGGACAATACGCCTGACAGGGGAGTATGCTATCGATCCTGTTCTCTTGAAAAAAGCCTTGCAGAAACGCGGGTGTGACATCGTTGATATCAATCGTAATACGAAGACGGACTGGGCCTATCATATTGATATGAAAAATGCATATCTGATGCTAAAAGAGTTGGAGCCCTATACGGAAAAACTGCTTAAAAAGTCACTTTATGAACACTGGCTGAATGTAAAGTCTGCAAAATCATTGACACTATGGTCTTTGAAAGGAAATAGCTGGTATCCTTATGTCTCAATTTATGACAAAGAACTCCATCTATTAAAAGTCTATAAACGCGATCGAAAAACCAAGAAGATCAAGTTGGAGCTTCCTGAAGATACGGCCTATGTCAAGATAGCCGATCTGTACAGTCTAAAAAATATTAAAGAGGGACTACGGGTTCAAGCCCAAGGCACAAAGTAGTCACCGTAAAGCAAGGTGAGAAAGATGTTCGACGAGATACAGTTTGGTCGTATCCAAAGACTGCCAAAGTATGTGTTTGCAGAAGTTAATGATTTGAAAATGCAAGAGCGCCGTGCAGGTGCTGACGTGATTGATTTTTCCATGGGAAACCCCGATGGAGATACTCCTGAGCATATTCGTGAAAAACTGATTGAGTCAGCCCAAAAAACAAAGACACATGGTTATTCTGATTCCAAAGGGATTATAAAACTTAGAAAAGCGATTTGCGACTGGTACAAACGCCGTTATGATGCCGATATCGATCCTGTTACAGAAGCGGTTGCTACGATGGGCTCAAAAGAGGGTTATGCGCACCTGGCCTATGCGATTACAAACCCGGGAGATGTTGCCGTCGTCCCTGATCCTACCTATCCTATTCACTCCTATGCCTTTATCCTGGCCGGTGGAAATGTCGTGAAGTTCGGTCTTGAGTTTAATGAGGATTATGAGATTAATGAAGATCAGTTTTTTGCAGATCTTGATCGCGTCTTCAAGGAGAGCTCACCGCGTCCGAAATACGTGCTTGTGAACTTTCCGCACAATCCATCAACGGCGACAGTGACGCCTGAGTTCTATGAGCGTCTTGTCGCTATGGCTAAAAAAGAGCGCTTTTACATCATCTCGGATATAGCCTACGGCGATATCACATTCGGCGGCTATAAGACACCTTCTATCATGTCGGTGAAAGGGGCAAAAGACGTGGCGGTCGAGTCATTCACGCTCTCCAAGTCATATAACATGGCCGGATGGCGCGTCGGTTTCTTCGTAGGAAACAAAAAGCTTATCGGAGCCCTCCAGAAGATCAAGTCCTGGTTGGATTACGGGATGTTTACTCCTATTCAGGTCGCGGCTACGGTCGCGCTTAACGGAGACCAGACCTGCGTTCATGAGATCATTGAAAAATATGATACACGCCAAAATGTTTTGCTTGAAGCTTTCCAGAGAGCAGGCTGGTCTATTCGCAGAAACCAGGCTTCCATGTTTGTATGGGCGAAGATACCTGAATGTGCAGCTCATCTGGGTTCTTTGGAGTTCTCAAAACGTCTTCTCGTCGAAGCTCAGGTGGCAGTGGCACCGGGAATCGGCTTCGGTGAGTATGGGGAGGGTTATGTGCGTATAGCCCTGATCGAAAACGAGAACCGTATCCGTCAAGCGGCAAAAAACATAAAAGGCTTTTTAAAGCAGTTTGAAGAGAAGAAGGATTTAGATGCTTAACGTCGGTGTAATCGGTGTCGGTACAGTGGGCGCCTCTGTAGTCAATATATTAAAACAAAATGAAGATATCATCACGGCACGTGCGGGTCAAAAGATCAGCGTCAGCAGCGGCGTTGTCAATAACCTGCTG
>CAXGZT010000196.1:0-4508 GCA_964014335.1 uncultured Campylobacterales bacterium
ATCAATGTGGGTCTCGTGGGCTCGGAGATGTGTATAAGAGACAGGACATACAGGTCAATCTTATCCAACATCGGATACGAGATGTTCAGCCACCACTTAAAAAGATTCGCATCCTCTTTCGCCTGGACGGGGATCCTGAACCAATATACAGAAGAGGTAAAACCAAAACTTGCCGTCTTCATCTCGTGTGAAGAGAACTCTTTTTCTTGTACCTCCTGAAGGCTTAGCTCACCTCCTTTATCTTCATAAAAAGGCATGCCTAAAAGTTCTATGTTCTGATGTTTACTTTCTAAAAGAACATCGGCAAAGAGAGTTCCGGCAAAGAGGATAAACAGAAAAAAGAGTTTGACCGGCTTTATACTCATCTTCTTTTCTGAAGCGCCTCTTTAAACCCCCACTCTTTTTTGGCGGACTTTACGGCCTTCTTATCGAGGTCGATCATCAAAAGCTCTTCTTGGTTTCCTAGATGATTTATAATATCGCCTTGGGGACTCACGACCAAAGAGTCCCCATAAAAGTTCCAGTTCCACTTATCTTCAACATACTCGCCGATACGGTTCGCCCTGATCACATAGCAGGAGTTTGTAAAAGCTCGCATCTTAATCAGCTCGCGCCAACGCTCGTGTGACTCGAAAGTAGAGACCGTCGGAAGAAGAACAGCATCCACATTTTTCATCATCACTTCTTGCCAAAAAGTATCAAAGTGCAGTTCAAACCCTGCCATGACTGCAAACTTGAAACCGTCTACGGAAAATGTCATCGGTGCTTTTAATGCTGAGATCTCATTAGCGAAGAACTTCTCTTCATTCCAGTGCTTGTAATTAATAAGGATTTGTTGATAGTAGTAGGAGGTAGAGCCGGGCGAGAACTTAACCACCGTTTTATAGGGCTTCTTTTTTTTAACGATTACCAAGGGGGCAATAATATTGATATCATACTCTTTGGCCAGAACCTTGAGTGTCTTGATATGATGATCACTCTGTTCTTTGATCATCGCTATAGGCGTGTTCTCGAGCTCTTTAAAAAAACGGTTTAAAAGATATTCTCCCAAGACAACGACCCTACACCCTTTACTCTTGGCAATACGGAGATAATAATCAAACTTAGCCGTAGAAAGCCCGACAGAGGGAATCTGTAAAATTGCTGCTCTCATGAATCCCCCTTACTCTTTACCCTGAATTTTTTCAAACTCCAAGCTTGCAGTTTCCAAAATTTTCTGGGCCTCCTGGAGGGTCTGCATCCCCTCCTTGTAAGACTTGACACTTTGATCAAGCGTCAGCTCGGGATCCATAAGTTTTTCAAGTACTTTTTTTGCACTCTCAAGTTTTTTTTCAAAATCCGCTAAGTTCTCTTTAGGCATCCAGAGCCTCCTTGATATAATCTTCAAATTTTTCTATCTCGACCAAAAAAGCATCATGCCCGTAGCTACTCTCGACATTCAGATAAGATGAGTTCTCTTTAGGATGAATATCCTGCATTATCTCATACATCTCTTGAGACTCTTTCGGCTCAAAAAGCATATCACTTTCAAAACTGATAAGGTAAAGCTTTGACCTGATCTTAGCCAGAGCATCTTCCAAGGAGTCGTAACCCCTGCTCAAATCAAAAATATTAATCGCTTTGGTAATATACAGATATGAAAGGGGGTCAAACCACTTTGTAAAATTGTAACCATTGTACTCTAAATATGATTCTATCTGAAACTTTCCAAAAAGCTCATACAGCCCGTCCGTACGTTTATATTCACGCCCAAACTTGTTATCCATGGAGTCGGGTGAAAGAAAGCTTATATGGCCGGCCATTCTTCCGACTGCCAGTCCGACCAGACCGCTGACTTTGATATCGGCCGGGTCGTAATAGCCCTTTTTAAAAGCAGGGTCTTCAAGTACTGCCTCTTGGGCAATCTTGTTAAAGGCAATCGCCCATGGACGGGTTGCGTGTGTCGTTGCCAGAGCAATGACCTTCTTGGAAAGATTAGGAAAATCGACCGCCGCCTGCAAGGCTTGCATCCCACCCATCGAACCGCCGATAATCGCTTCAAGCTTATATATACCCAGACTGTCAAACAAGATGCGTTGAGCCTTGACCATATCCTTGATCGTAACCACCGGAAACTTGTACCGGTAGGGATTATGGGTAGTATAATCATCGGAGATAGGACCGGTCGAACCAAAGCAGGATCCGATAACATTACTGCAGATGACAAAATATCTGTCGGTATCGACAGCCTTTCCCGGGCCTATCAGTCCATCCCACCAGCCCGGTTTGTTCTCATTCTCATACAAACCTGCCGCATGATGGGAACCGGTTAAGGCATGCGTAATCCAGATAGCATTGCTTTTATTCTCGTTTAACTCTCCATAGGTTTCATACGTAATATCATAAGGCTCTAGAATACGTCCGCTCTCCAGATAGAGAGGGTTCGTAAAATGTGCTGTTTTTGTCTCTATTTTCAATTAAATACTTTCTAATGCCTGCTTGAGATCTGCTATCAAGTCTTCTTTATCTTCCAGTCCTGCACTGATACGAATAAGACCCGCAGGAACACCGCAGTTGTCAAGCTCTTCGGGCGAGAGCTGCTGATGTGTCGTGGAAGCCGGATGCGTAATAATTGATTTTGAATCTCCGATATTAACGACAAGGGAGTAAAGTTCAGTTGCATTAACAATTTTTTCAGCGGTCTGCATATCTGCCACTTCAAAACTAAGCAATCCAGAGCTCATTCCATTTTTAAAATATTTCTGTGCATTCGCATGGTTCGCGTCCGACTTCAGTCCGGGATAGTTGACCTTGCTGACCTTTGGATGGGACTCCAAGAACTCGGCAATAGCCAAGGCATTGGCCGAATGTTCTTTCATACGCAAAGGAAGGGTCTCAATACCTTGAATAAACAGCCAAGAGTTAAAAGGGGAGACTACCGCACCCAGATCACGAAGCAGACTCAGTCTTACACGAAGCGTAAAGATCGGAAGAGGTACGTCAACATATACAAGGCCGTGATAAGACTCATCAGGTTCGTTGAACTGAGGATAGCGTGGATTGTCTTTCAAAAGTTCCAGGAGCCCCTTCCTCTCTATCAGGATACCGCCGATCGCAAGACCCTGCCCCGTCGTATATTTACTCGCGGAATGAACAGAGACATCAACCCCGTAATCAAATGGCTTGCACAGGACAGGTGTTGCTACCGTGTTATCCACGATGGAAACTATGCGATGCTTTTTGGCAATGTCTGTGATGGCAGAGATATCGGCTACGTCAATACTCGGGTTTGTCAAAGACTCAAAGAAGATACATTTCGTTTTATCATCGATGAGCGTTTCAATCTGTGAAGGGTCATGAACATCAAAAAAACGCGCTTCTATTCCAAAACGCTTTAGAGTATGCTGAGTCTGCGTCAGACTTCCTCCGTAAAGTTGAGATGCACAGATGATATTATCTCCCGCCTCGGCACAATTTGCAATAGCGAAGAAAATCGCAGACATCCCGCTTGCAGCAGCGATCCCGGCTTCTCCGCCTTCGAGTTCGGCAAAACGCTTCTCAAAGACGTCCGTTGTCGGGTTCATCAGGCGGGTATAGATATTCCCCAACTCTTTAAGCGCAAAAAGGTTTGCCGCGTGTTCTACATCTCTGAATTCATAAGCCGTTGTTTGGTAAATAGGCACAGCCATTGTGCTTTGTGAGTCTTTGTCATAGCCTGCATGCAGGGCAGAAGTCTGTTGTTTCATAGTTTTCACCTTTTGTTTTCCGTAATTTTGTTGTCCAAATCCCCCACTCTGCAGCAGAAGATTGTGTTTTCCATATAACTGTTTTCCATGATGAAATAAAGTAAGTTAAAAGAGTGTGAAGTCTTTGCTAGTCTCTATTTCTCGTTGTTGTATCTTCCAGTACGTTTCACTACCCCGGGTCAAGGAAGTGCCTCCCTAAGCCTTATACATGATAGTTCGGTGCTTCATGCGTGATCATCACGTCGTGGACATGAGACTCTTTAAGACCTGCAGAGGTGATCTCTACAAACTCGGCATTCTTCCAATATGTCGCTATATCTTTTGAACCGCAATATCCCATTGACGCACGCAAACCGCCTATCATCTGGTGCACAACATCCGCTATTGTCCCGCTGTACGCCACTCGGCCTTCAATACCCTCCGGTACAAGCTTATCTGCTGCCGTACCTTCTTGGAAATAACGGTCGGTACTTCCTTTTTGCATAGCACCGATTGAGCCCATGCCCCGGTACGATTTATATTTACGTCCTTGATAGATCGTTGTCTCCCCGGGAGACTCCTCTGTTCCCGCAAGAAGCGAGCCTGCCATAATCGCCGAAGCACCGACAGCCAAGGCTTTTGACATGTCTCCGGAGTACTTGATCCCTCCGTCGGCGATAATCGGCACACCGTGCTTGGCCCCTTCTGCCGCACATTCGTCGATAGCCGAAATCTGGGGGACACCCACACCCGCGACGATACGAGTCGTACAGATAGACCCCTGTCTCTTATACACATCTGACG
>CAXGZT010000197.1:0-4480 GCA_964014335.1 uncultured Campylobacterales bacterium
CAGGCACCAGTCTTCCGCCTCTGTGCCCTCACGACCTTTGACCAGTGCGCCTTGGGCCTAAATCACAAGCTCGAGTGTGTCTTTGATGACCATCTCTTTTTTAAGCCCGTCTACGATCACCGAGAACTTGTCGCGTGCCTCGGTCATATAGAGCTCGTCAAAAAGCGAAGCCGGCGCATCGATAGGGCTGTAGCTCATATCAAAGATGTCTTCTGCATCCTTCTTGATAACAGAAGGGAGTGTCTCCAGTATCTCATCTGCCGTATAGGTCAAGACCGGCGCGAGAAGCAGCAGCAGTGGCTCTAGGATAATCGCCATGGCAGACTGGGACCCGCGGCGGCTTTGAGAATCCTTCCCATCACAATAGAGGCGATCTTTTGTCACTGCCAAATAGATACCCGAGAGCTCGTTTACGATGAAGTTCGTGATAACACTCATCCCCTGGACATAGTTATACTCGCCAAAAAGGTCATGCGCTTCATCAAAAACCAGACTTGCCTTGGAGACGATCCATTTGTCCATCAGACCCAGCTCTTCGTACGGCAAGATCGTCTCAAGGTCATCAATGTTTGCCATTAAAAACCTGAAGGTATTACGGATCTTTCTATACTGTTCCGCTGTCTGTTTCAAGATATCATCCGAGATTTTCAAGTCAGTCTGGTAGTCAGATAGCGCAACCCAAAGACGTAAGATCTCAGAACCGTACTGCTTGATGACCTTATCGGGAGCGATAACATTACCCTTGGACTTGGACATCTTCTCACCCTTGGCATCTACTGTGAAACCGTGAGTGAGAAGGGACTTATACGGTGCCTTATGCTCGACTGCAGCCGATAAGAAAAGGGAGGATTGAAACCACCCTCTATGCTGATCCGAACCCTCCAGGTATAGGTCTGCCTGATATTCGCCTGCATCATAGTTGCGCGACTTAAGTACCGAGTTCCACGTTGAACCCGAGTCGAACCATACGTCCAGGATATCCGTGACTTTTTCCAACTCATCCGCCTTGTAACCGCTTCCTGGATACATGAGCTGTTCAATCGGCATAGAGTACCAAGCATCAGAGCCTTGCATCTCAAAGATCATTGCCGTAAAGTTGAGGACCTTCTCATCCAAAAGCACCTCTCCCGTCGCCTTTACACGAAAAAACGCAATCGGAACACCCCAGTCGCGTTGGCGGGAGATACACCAGTCCGGACGGTTCTCGACCATGGAGGTGAGACGTTTACGCCCTGTCTCCGGATAGAAAGCAGTCTTTTCAACCTCCTCCAGCGCTATCTCTCTTAGGCTCTTCTTCTCACCTTCGGGTGTTCCGTCTACAGAGATGAACCACTGTTTGGTCGCACGGAAGATCAGCGGCGTATGCGAACGCCAGCAATGCGGGTAGGAGTGCATAAACTTCGATACCTTCAGTAGTCTCTCCCCCAAAAGCTCATTGATCGTCTCGTTGCATTTGAAGATATGCTTGCCTACAAACTCTTCAGGATTGGGAAGAAGCTGGTCGCGTACAACCGTCTCGTCATAACATCCCGTCTCGTCAACCGGCATGACGACTTCAAGGTTGTATTTTAATCCGACACGATAGTCATCCTCACCATGGCCCGGAGCCGTATGAACACAGCCCGTACCGTTTTCCATCAGGACATGGTCGCCAAGAACGATCTGCGAACTTCTTCCGTTTAGGGGATTGATCGTGTGCAGCTTGTCAAAGAGAGTCGCATCAAAGGTCTGAACGACTTCGCCCTTCAGAACCTCTTCTTCTATCATCTGAGCATAAAGCTTCTGCGCAACGATATACCCGTCGCTTGTGCGGACATATTTCTCTTCGGGGTTTAAAGCGATACCCGTATTGGCAGGAAGAGTCCACGGGGTTGTCGTCCAGATCACAAGGGCTGCGTCGCCTTCGATAGAAGCACGGATCTTCGCCTCGTCTGAAAGCTCAAAAGCCACGAAGATAGAGAAGTCTTCTTTATCCTCATACTCCACCTCGGCTTCGGCTAAGGCTGTACGCTCCGCCCATGACCAGAACACGGGTTTAGACCTTTCCGTCAAAAGCCCTTTTTTAGCGACTGAACAGAGAGTACGGAAGATATTGGCTTCGAACCTATAGTCCATCGTCACATAGGGCTTATCCCAGTCAGCTATGATGCCCAGCTGCTTAAATTCCTCTTTTTGAATATCGACGAACTTTGCCGCGTGTTCCCTGCACAAACGGCGCACTTCCGCTGTCTCAAGCTGCTCTTTTTTCTGCTTGCCGCCCAGCTTTTTCTCGACTTGCTGCTCGATCGGAAGACCGTGACAGTCCCAGCCTGGAGTAAAACGAACCGATTTGCCGTTGAAGTAGTTCTGTTTGACGATGATATCTTTTAAGATTTTGTTAAGCGCATGACCGATGTGGGTATGACCATTGGCATAAGGAGGACCGTCATGAAGCGTAAAGCTTGCTGCATCTTCACGGTTTTTCTTCATTTTCGCATAAACATCTTTTTCAAACCATGCAGCATAACGTTTTGGTTCATTATTAAGCAGGTTCCCTCGCATTGGAAAAGCTGTGTTTGGTAAAAGAAGCGTATCTTTGTAGTTCATTCAATATCCTAAAAGTCTTTTAAAAAATTTTTGCATTATAGCTTTTATGCGATTAAAAAGGGCTGATATTTTCACGACTCTCTATATACAGGAAGTTTCAGACGCCTCTTAGAGCAAACGGTTTTTTCAAATATGTTATACTTTTTCTTTAAAAATCCAAGGACAGAATGTGGAAAAAATCGTTTTATTTATTGGAAGAAAGTTTCAATCCAATACCCCTTTTCAAGAATACATTACGCGCCAGGTCCATAAAAACATCGGCGAGATAGATACCTATTATTTTTATCCGGAAAACGACAATGCTCTATTCTTACATTTGGAAAAGCTTTTAAACAAAGAGTCCCAGCTTCTCATAATCGCCAGTAAAACGGCGGCAAGTATCGTCGGAAAACTGCTCTGTACGATTACGGCTGACAATCAGATACTCAAAGAGAACATGCTCATCCCCTCATCGACCTCTGTATTTGAGGAAAATACCTATCTTCTTCAATACAAAAAAAGCAATATCAACGTGATAACCGCACAGGAGAACCTGTCACTTCCGCAGATACTTATTAGCAATGAGTCGCGCTTTGCCGATGTACAACTTTTCGATCTTGACATTGAAACGGCTAGCGCCCTGCTGACACCGCTTGCCCAGACCTATGAAGTGAAACTCCATTTCTCTCTCCTCGTTGAGGAGTGGATACAGCTCAACATCGAGAGTAAGAAGTACGGCAATATATCCCAATTTATCTCATCAGCCAAATCCCTTCTGAATATGAAACTTATTTCGGCCTCAAACATCGGAGCCCTGCTTATCGAAAAGCTCTCACACGCCGGAAAGAAGATAACACTCGCCGAAAGCTGCACAGGCGGACTCATCGCTTCTTTTATCACCAAAGAGAGTGGTTCTTCCGCCGTCTTTGACGGTTCGCTTGTCACCTATTCGGACCGACTCAAATCAAACTGGCTTGCCGTTGACAACATGACCCTGGAAAAGTATGGAGCCGTAAGCGAAGAGGTCGTGTCCGAGATGAGCGAAGGCGCCCTTAATGTCAGTGACGCGGATTATGCCATATCTGTCAGCGGGATTGCCGGTCCGGATGGCGGAAGCAGGGAAAAACCTGTCGGGACGGTATATCTATCCGTACGTTCTAAAGAGAGGGCTCAGACACATAAATTACAACTCGAAGGCGATCGGAACTATATTCAAGAGCAGAGTGCCTTATACGCCATTAAAATGCTCGTCACCATCGATAAAGAGCTGTTCTTCTCTTAATCCAAACGGCTTTTGTATGACTAAAAGCGCTGAAACAGACAATTAAAAAGTATTTTTAAAATTTCTTTGAAAAAGTCTTGACAAAGAGGCTTCTTTTTCCTATAATTTCGGCCTCATAAGCGATACAGCTTTGAGAAGAAAGTCTGAAGAAACTTTTGCATTCGCAAATCGCTATTCAGCTAGTTTTGTCTTGTTAGCTCAGTTGGTAGAGCATCTCACTTTTAATGAGGATGCCGATGGTTCGAGTCCATCACAGGACACCATTTTTTAAATATGTGCGGTGGTAGTTCAGTTGGTTAGAATACCTGCCTGTCACGCAGGGGGTCGCGAGTTCGAGTCTCGTCCACCGCGCCATTTAAAAATCGGGCGTTTAGCTCAGTTGGTAGAGCGCTACCCTTACAAGGTAGATGTCACAAGTTCGAGTCTTGTAATGCCCACCATTTTTGATGATTTTAGAAAAAATCATTATGTTGTTTAGTTACTTGACCCTTTCGTCTAGTGGCCAAGGACACTATCACTTCATGGTAGGAACAGAGGTTCAAATCCTTTAGGGGTCGCCAGTTTGAAGTAATATAGATGGGCGTTTAGCTCAGTTGGTAGAGCGCTACCCTTACAAGGTAGATGTCACAAGTT
>CAXGZT010000198.1:0-4465 GCA_964014335.1 uncultured Campylobacterales bacterium
AGATCAATGTGGGTCTCGTGGGCTCGGAGATGTGTATAAGAGACAGTTTCAAAGAGTTCGAACTCTTCATGTCTTCCGGTAGAAACAGAGGCTGAAAGGTTTACACTGAGGTCTATCTCCTTACGGCGCAGATAGGCATTCATCGTCATCATAAAACCAAGGTATGCATGTGAATACTGGTTCAATACTCTGTCGTGGAAACGTTCAAAACTTTCGCCGGGGTTCTTCATGCGCTTGTATTCGAGCACCAGAGATTCAACATAATATTTTGCATAGACAAGAGGAACGCTCTTCATCACCGAATATCCCTCTGCTCCTTCGCCCGTAAGCTTTCCGCCAATGCTTATGTGTACACCATAGACTTGTTTCCCGTCGACCTTGGCCTTGCAGCCTTCAAAACCGATATCGCCTACACCGTGAATACCGCAGCCTTTGACGCAGGCCGACCAGTACATGCGGATCATCCCCTCGTCCAAAGGTACGGCTTTACTGAGGTATTCACTCATCTCAATGGCATCGGGCTTATTGGGGATGACACCGAAAGGACAATGCTCTGTCCCGGCGCAGGCGATCATATTATTGAAGTAGGGGGTGTTCACATTTTTATAGGTTTGAAAAAACGGGGTATGCAGGACAGCAGACATATCTCGCTCTTCCACGCCTGTTATATAGAGGCTCTGCTCCACATCTAAACGGATGTTCCCGTCTCCAAAACGGCGGGCAGTTTCAGCGGCTAGAATCATGTCCGTACCCTTGAAGATGCCAGAAGGTACAACAGCGTGTACGGCGTAAGCGCCGGAACGCATTTCTACTTTCCCGTGTTTTGGATCAAAGTTTTCCATGATGGTCAGGGTTTCGCCCGCACTGGCAAAGTCTACTCCCGCTTTTTCGCGAATGGCTGCGGCTAAGTTTTCCATGCCCACGGCTTCGATTAGGAAAAAGAGTCTGTTCTTGTTACGGTTGTCTCTAAACCCATTGTCTCGAAACAGTTCGATAAGGGCTTGAAAAGCTAGACTCACCTCATCCTCGTCTTTTAAGAAGATATTGGCACTCTTGGCGATTTTTCCGACCTTGCCGCCCAGATATAGGTTGTAGCCATATCGTCCCTCTTTTTGAGCCAGCACAAAACAGCAGTCTTGACCAAAGGCATTCGATCTGTTCGCCATAGAACCGGAGATTCCCGTGTTAAATTTTCTAGGAAGCGCGGAGATCCATTCCCAGTTGTGCAGAAACTTGGATTGAAGCCGCTCCAGCAGGCCTTGAGAAGGGAGGATGTTGTCCATACCAATGCCGTCCATAGGGTCGTTTAAAATATTTCTGAAGTTGTCGACTCCCGTCTGATAGGAAGATATACCGACAGATTGGAGCTCTTTTAGGACGGTTGGGATGTCGGAGATCTTCATATAGCGGTATTCGATCTGCATGCGAGTTGTAATATCAATATAGTCTTGACCGTAATCACGTGCTAACCTTCCAATGACTTCGGCCTGTTTTGAACTTAACTGTCCTCCGGGGATACGCACACGTATCATAAACTGTTTTGGCGTCGCCGGACGGTCGAAAATACCGAAGCATTTCAAAAAATAGCTTTTGTCTTCGTCCGGGATAGAGCTATAGCCGTTTTGCGCATACTCTTCTAGCTTGCTCCAGGCTTCCAGCGGAGTTTTTAGTTCTTTTGTTTTTTCAATCTTATTGACTTTTGCACTGCGTGCCTCATGGGCGTTTTCCAAATGTGATATCACTAAAAAATCTCCTGCTATAATAAGTGCCTAATAATATCATCCTTTAATATGCTGTTTGGAGATATAGTGATTAAAAAATATACACGAGAGCTTTCTGCTGTTAGGAAGATGATAAAGAGCATAGAGAAAAACTCTGCTGTAGAGCATAGGGGAGAAAGTGAAGGGGTTAAGAGACGACTCTGTTACGTCCTTCATGTTTTGCTTGATAAAGTTTTTCGTCTGCTAGGGAGATCATCTGATCGAATGAACCTGCCGTGTCCGCGTTTAAACCAACGGAGAGGGTCATTCTAAAGGAGATATTATGGAATTGAATAAGCATCTTTTCGACTTTTTTGCGGATCTTGTTCATGACCTTTTCGGCGGATTTTTTCTCGGTATTGGTGAGTATCACACAAAACTCTTCACCCCCGTAGCGCGTGACAATATCAGAACCTCTAAACTCTTCGTTCAGCAAGGCGCCTAACATTTTAAGTGCCTTATCTCCGGCTTCATGGCCGTATCTGTCATTTATCTTCTTGAAATAATCGATGTCCATCATAGCGATGACAATAGAGAGACCCTCTCTTTTGGTGTTCTCATAAAGCTTGTGGCCCGCCTCATACAGATACTTGCGATTATACAGGCCTGTCAAAAAGTCTTTAACAGCGGATTCTTCAGCAAGCCTGATATAATAGATCATCTCCAAACTGGAGATCACTCTTGAGAACATCTCTTCGGGGATAAAAGGCTTAGTGATAAAATCATTGGCACCGTTTTTTAAGAAATCCACACTCATCATCGGTTCGTGTGAAGCGCTGATACCGATGATGGCAAGCTGGTTCATGTTGTGTTTCTTGCGTACCTCCTGAATCAGGGTGACTCCGTTCATGTTTGGCATGTTCTTATCGGTGATGATAAGCTGGATTCCAGGGTACTCTTCTAGTTTTTTCAGGGCATCTTTTCCATTCTCGGCCTCGTGAATACGAAGAGGAAGTTTATCCAGAGAGAGTTTCATCTGCAAGCGTGATGTCTTAGAATCATCCACCAGTAAGATCTCCGATCCCTCAAACCCATGGATAAATTGAACCAGACGCATAGCGTAATCAAAAGAGCTTACGCTCTCTTTGTTGATATGATCGAGGATCTCTTTATCCCGTATATACCTTTCATGTTCGCTGTTCAGGGAAGAGTCTGTCATGACGATCACAGGTATCTCGTTTTCGAGCACCAGGTCGAGGCACTCCCCACCTTTGGAATCAGGTAAAACAAGGTCAACCAGAGCAATAGCAAACTCATCCGGGTTTTGCAGAAGCTTTTTAGCCTCTTTCAGGCTTTTTGCACTTTCACAGGGATAATGGAGTTTGTGCGAGACCAAGTCATGTAGATAACGTATAATAGTAATGTCATCGTCGATTATAAGAACTTTTTTCACTAAGGCTTTCCTCTTCTTTGTTTACATGGTGATTGAATTTTAACTAAAAAACTTTCATCAAGCATATGTAAGCCGAGCTAGTGAAAAACTTATAGTATTTTTTATATATTTGATTGTATTATCATACAAAAACTAAGACAATTATGCAATTAAAACAGTTTTTCTCCGATATTTACTATATTATCCTGCATACTCCTAGACGCCTTGCTGTCTTTTCAATCACCAAAAAAATCATTCTTTTGATGATCGCTTCTTATCTGATCGTGGGGATGCTTTTTTATCAATATACTCACAAAGTCTCCTTCCCTGCCTTGCTTACTCACCAGGAACAGCAAATGGACTCGATCGCACTCTTTACAGAGACAGAAATCGAGCGTATTCCGCAGCTTAATAGTGACAGACTGGACTATGTCAAACGAAAAATACTCGAAAACCCCCATATACACATGCTTTTTATCAACACACCCTCCATTAGTGTGGGCCAAAGCCTGCCTGTTAAGGCCAATATGCATCTGCATTACTTTGAGAGGACCCCCCTTTTAGCGAAAAAGTACCGTTTCGAGGATGGTTATTTCATTATTTATTACAAGGCTGCTCAATACGTTCAGGAGGTTCAGGCCCTTCTCAATACGGCTTATCTGACTTTTTTATTGATGTCAATCACTCTTCTGATCGTTGCCATCTTTCTCAAGTTTACCCTTTTGCCTTTTACGCAACTCGCATCTTTGATGAAAAATATTGACTATAACGCACCCGTGCCCTATGCACTTCCCGCTATCTCCTCTAGGGACGAACGGTATGATCTTGTATCAGCCTTCAAGACACTGGGGTTTAAACAACAGGAGTATGCCAACCGATTGAATGAGCTTAACCTGTCACTCGAAGATAAGATCTCCGAAAAGACTCTCCAGTTGCAAGAGCTTAATGACTCTTTGGAGAACAAAATAGAAAATGAGGTCTCACAGAACCGGCAAAAGGACAAGATCCTGTCCGAACAGTCCCGTTTTGCAGCGCTTGGTGAGATGATAGGAAACATAGCGCACCAATGGCGTCAGCCTCTTTCTGCCATCTCCACGGCGACGGGGAATGCCAAAATCGAAAACATGCTCGGTATCACGACAAAAGAGAGTCTGGATGACACCTTTAACCGCATTGACGAATATACCGAGTACCTTTCCGATACGATCGATGATTTTAGAAACTATTTCAAAAAAGATAAAAAAAAGAAAGCCTATTATATAGACGAGATATTGAAAACGGCACTGAGTATTTCAAAAGGGAGTCTGAACGACATCCGTATCATAGAAGAGCA
>CAXGZT010000199.1:0-4455 GCA_964014335.1 uncultured Campylobacterales bacterium
GCTTAAAGACCTTCTGTTTTACCTGACTTGCCGTACTGTCAATCCCGATCGGCTCTGCAAACGAGACGACGACTTCGCGCTTAGGGGTGCGTTTGGATCTTTGAAATTTTTCGGATGAACGTGAAAAACGGCTTCCCCACATGCCTTGAAGATAAAAAGGGACAATAACAGCATCAGCGCCTTTGACCATCAGTTCGAAGCCTCTTTTAAACTCGGAAAGCTGTCCGGTACGGCTGATCGCCCCTTCCGGGAAAAGACAGACGACTTCACCCGCATCCAGCAAGCGCTTCACTTTTTCAGCCGCCTCCTTTGCTCCGCGGGGAGAGATAGGTATCACCTTGAAAAAGTCCAGAAAGATCTTCAGATACCATCTCTCATATATTTCCCTGTCCATGACAAACCGGACCTGTCTGGGCAGAGACATCTGCACAAGTGCCCAGTCTAACCATGAGACATGATTGCCTAGGAGCAGGACGCCTCCATTTTGAGGAAAGTTATTGAGCCCGAGTACATCAATTTTTACACGGCGAGAGATAAGGGAGGAAATTAAAAAGATCACCATAGTCTGAGGGATAGATCTGATGACGTAGAGTGAACCGACAAAGGCAACTGCCAACATCAGATAAAAGAGTCCTATGCTATTTATCCCGAAATAGGCAAAGAATACCGTCAGGACTAAGAATGAGAACATCGAAACATTCTGAATAAAATTATTTCCCGCTATGACCAGCCCCAGCTCGTTTTCTTTGGCATTGAACTGAACAAGGGCATTAAGCGGGACGATAAACAGGCCTGCGAAAAAGCCGAAAGAGAAGAAGTTGATCCCGTGCAGTATCGGCTCTTTAAAAACAGACAAGAGTGCAAGCGTGACAGTAATGCCCAAGGCCCCTAAAGGTATCGTTCCTGTTTCGATATAATTTTTGGAAACCTTTCCCGATATGATTGAACCGATGACAATCCCTATCCCGGCCAGAGCCATCATCCCCTGCACCAAGACAGTGTTGCTGATGGAGAGCGTCTCTTTCGCGTAAGCAGGAAAACTTGCCAGAACCACCTGGGAGACAGACCAGAAGAGAGCCAGGCCGACAATAGAGTGAAAGATCATACTGTTTTCCCCAATAGTCTTGAGATTTCTTTTCAGATATTCGCCGGTGTAATACCTTTTAATATCAAAACGGATATCGCATCTCACCTTCGTATCGGGAAGGGTATAAGCCAGAGCAAGTTCTATTATCGAGCCAAGAACCAAGGCCCATCCTATAGCTGCTATACCCTGCAGTATCTCAGCCGAGTTAGTATATTCCACCTTTTGCAAAAAGCCTTCAAAAAAGATGGAGTAGATAAAAATACCGCTTAGAATTGCCACCGTTGTCACGGCCTGGACTATCCCATTTCCCATCGTAAGATAGTCATTGCCTACCAGCTCTTTAATATAACCGTACTTAGCCGGAGAGTAGACTGCGGATTGCACCGCCAGTACAAAGGTAAGAAAAAAAGCAAGTTCAAAGGCGCCGATGTAGTACGAGAAGGTAATACCTAGGGTAATAAGGACGGCAGCCCAGGCTGAATAACGCATGATCTTGCTTTTTGAAAACTTGTCTGATAGAAACCCTGAGGGGGAAAAGAGCATTATAAAAGGAAGCAGGATCAGGGCATTGACGATAGCTGTCAAAATAATCTGTGTTTGTCCGTCATATATCTTAAAGACCGTGTTTTGAATGATAATCTTATGCCCCAAGTCGGTAAAAGCGTTTAAGAAGACAACGACGACATAAGGTAGCAGCCCTTTTATTTTCCATATACTAGGCATGGGTTTTCCTTGTATGTTCCAGTTTGGTCTGAAGGTTGAAGATATAAGGCTTTAAGGAGAGCAGAAGGTCTAGAAAGAGTTCTTGGGCATGGTTTGTACCACTCTCATCCTTTTCAATAAGCTCTGCTCCCAGTTCATATTCCAAGACAGCAAGCTCTTTCGCCGATTTCACATAGGCTTGTAAAAGAGCCTCGCTCTTGCTGCAAGATTGCATATCGTTAAGGATTTGAAGCATCTTCCAGCTACTGTCATTGAAATACCCCTTATGCATCTGCAAAATCCCCTCTTCAACATAGCTCTCTATTCGTTTTCTGTCCAGATCATAGACGGCAAGGGCATCTTCTAAGCTTTTAAAATGACGCTCCTTCACGCCTGTGAACAGGTCGAGTTTTTGAACAAGAGCATCCACTCCGCCGTTAAAATCAAAACGGTTATCATCAAAAATCTGTTTGATCTGAGTAATGGAGTAGTGAAGTTGGTTTTGAAGGGTCTTGATCAGACGTACCCGTTCGATCGAGTCGTCAGCATATAAGTGAACATTTGGCTTAGGCTTGCTTGGCTCTTGTAATAAGCCCTCTTTGACATAAAAAAGAAGGGTTGAACGTGTTTCTCCTGTCTCTTTCATCAGTGAGGCCATTTTAATGGACATATCAAACTCCTGTTGTTTCTATTTCCAACAGTATGACAAAATAATCTAAAAGTGTCAAGTGTCACTTCACACTTTTAAAAAAACCCCTATATTCTCTAGCGTGCAAACTCAACAGCACGGCTTTCTCTGATGACACTGACCTTGATATCACCTGGATAGTTCATCTTTGTCTCTATCTCTTTGGCTATCTCTTTGGCCAAAAGCGAAGATTCATCATCAGTAACCAGCTCTGCATTGACGATAACACGGACTTCTCTTCCGGCATTAATGGCATAAGCCTGTTTCACCCCATGTTTTTCAGAGGCGATCTCTTCGATCTCGGTTACGCGCTTTAAATACGATTCCAAGACCTCGCGGCGTGCACCCGGTCTAGCGGCAGAGAGCGCGTCTCCTGCACACACGGCCGCACACTCTATGCTTTTGATCTCTTCAAGCCCGTGATGAGCGGGGATAGCATTTAATACGACGGGGTCTTCATTATACGACCTTGCCAGTTCAAGCCCTAGGTCTACATGATTTCCGCCCTTCTCGTGCGTCAAAGCCTTGCCTATATCATGTAGGAGGCCTGCACGTTTGGCCAAGATCTCGTCTCCTCCAAGTTCAGCCGCTATTATGCCTGCAAGGTTCGCGACCTCCAGGGTATGGGCTAGGGCGTTTTGTCCATATGAGGCACGGTAGCGCAGGCGCCCGATAAGCTTCAAGAGTTCCGGATGAATGCCGGATATATCCATATCCCTAGCAATCTGTTCACCCTCTTCGAGTACAGATGACTCAAACTCACTGCTGACTTTTTCAAAGATCTCTTCTATACGTGCCGGTTGAATACGGCCATCTTCTATCAACAGCTCTATAGTACGCGTTGCAATTGCACGTCTATAGAGGTTAAAACTGCTTAAGACAATAGCGTTTGGTGTTTCATCGATAATAATATCTACACCCAAAAGCATCTCGAGCGTCTTGATGTTTCGGCCCTCTTTACCGATGATACGCCCTTTTAACTCATCATCATTCAGGTGTACCAGGTTAATAAGGCGTTCAGAGGCAAACTCACCGGCAAAACGCGAAGTCGCTTGCGCAAGAATATAGTTTGCCTTTCGCTGCCCATCGTCTCTGGCTTCTTGTTCATATTTGCGGACAATATGGGCGATCTCGGCGCGCGACTCCTCTTCTACCTTTTGCAGTAAGAGCGTCTTCGCCTCTTCACGGGTCAATCCCGCACCGCTTTCAATAACATGTACGGCTTCATTCGAACGGTTTAAATAATCTTCTTTTTGTCTCTCCAAGGAGCGTGTAGTACGTTCCAACTGCAGGTTTAGGTTTTCAGTTCTAGAGGCTTCTATTTTGATACGGCGAAGCTCTTCTTCTTTAAACTCTTCAAAGCTGTTTTCCCTGCTTTCCAGGTCTTGAAACTGGGCCTTCAACGAAAGCTGTGCCTCTTCCACAGCCTCGTCAAACTTTTTTTGCGCCCTCGCCTCAATCTCTTCGGCTTTAAAACTTGCCTTGTGCAGAAGAAGTTCTGCTTCTGAGTCTATCACCTTCGCTTTTGCTTTTGCCTGTTCGACTAAGGCATCAAACTGTGCGCTGCTTAATTTTTTGGAGATCAAAAATCCGATTACTCCGCTGACGGTAGCGATCCCACCGCCTAAGAGAATCTGATTTAACATTTATTTTCCTATATTTTATAGTTTTTGGCGAAATATATATATCGGCTTGAATATCATAATAATCGGTGACTTTCTCATCACAGATACACTCATCAAGCTGAACAAAAATGGTAATGGGTTTTTTAGCAAGTTGGGCAAAAAATCTATCATACATTCCCTTGCCGAAACCAATTCGCCTTGAATCTGTATCCACCCCGACGACAGGTACAATAGCGACATCTACATTTTTAATTTTTTTATGTGTTATATTTGGCTCGCTCACACCGAAGTCACCTTCTGTCAGCGGCCTGTCTCTTATACACATCTCCGAGCCCACGAGACCCACATTGATC
>CAXGZT010000200.1:0-4441 GCA_964014335.1 uncultured Campylobacterales bacterium
CTACACCGACACTTTCGTCGGCAGCGTCAGATGTGTATAAGAGACAGCGGTAGAGTCGATACGTGCTAAAGGAGGCAGTTCAAGGCTCAAAGCCTCCATAAACGTACCGACTTCTTTCAGAGCGCCTTCTATCTCTATATGCACCCCCTTGCTGCTGTTTTGCACATATCCCTTCAGACCACAACGCAGTGCCAGCTGATAGACAAAGGGACGAAAGCCCACCCCTTGAACGATTCCGCTCAGTTCAAGCTTTTTATTCACAAGCAAGTGTGATGGCTCCGACAGCGATATTTGCCCCGTCCAAGGCAAGTCGTCTGTTTCTATATATCTTATAATTTGGACTGATCGTATTATAGCTGCGCATCAAGAGCTGACGATTTTCAAAGAGACTGCCGCTCAGCGTCACTCCCTCGATAGCTATATTGGCATCGGCCATCTCTGCCTGCTGTCCAATAAAGTCTGCCAGAGAATCGATAAAACCGAAACTTAGCAGGTAATCATCGACTCCGGCCAGTTTAAAACTCATGGCTGAGCGGATAGCCAATCGCGGATCTATCTGATAGCCCCTATCCTCCTTGAACACCTTATAATCGATACGGGGTCCTGACTTTCCGTTAAACTCAAGGGCGGCTGATTCGAGTTGTTCGCAAGCGTTCTGAATGTCACCCCCTTCGGAGAGACCGATAAACAGTGCGGCCATAGCCCATAACCGGCTCAACATCGATACCTTCATATTCCCTTCAAAACATGCCTGTTCTATGCGTTCATACAGTTTTGGAAATTTCTCCTGATAATTAGCGACCAGGCGCAATCCCGATTCGTCCATCTGTGATATCGATTCAAGCATCATCTTAGGCTCATTGGGGACTTCATAAGAGAACTCTACCAGTGGGGTATAGCCTATCTTGGACGAGTAAGAACATATTTGAGAATCATGCTGACGGCTTAAATAAACACCGCAAAGCGGTTTTCCCTGTATATCATGCTCCAAGACGATAGAACGCAAGGCCGCATGAGAAGGCGCAAAAGCGACTGCATTTAGCGGGGAGGATGATCCCTCGTTTGAGACAAACTTCACACAGGGTCCAGAAGGCTCGAACGCGGTATCGAGTAACAAGCCCTGGCTGTCGCCATATGCCGTAAACCCGTCAAAGGTACAAGATACAGCCTGATTCACGGCCATGGGATGCTTCCACGGCAACATATCCCGTCCGACACCAATGATCACACGCTCTTGTAAGGCTGAGGCGGCGCGCAGTGAAGTATGTTTGTCACAATAAACGGCAAAAACACCTTTGCGAGACAAGGCAAGGCTCAGAGCCAAGGTAATCTTGTCATCAGCCAAGAAAACGGGGTAAAAAGGTTTTTCCAGATCGTTCTCGGCTCGAAACTTTATTTTTGGCTTTAAACGCAGAGAAGGTTTTTCAACCATCATCAGTGTGTCGAGTTCGTCTTGCGTAATCACAAAAGATGCGGATATCTCGGATGGGTCACAGATCAAAACACCCATTTCCTCTTTCTCTTTCGTGCCCAGTAGCGAGAAGGTTCGCATCCCGTTATAGGTGCGAAGAGAAAGCCTTTCCTCCTTCATCAATGAATCAGCCATCTCATCGAACAGGACTTCGGCTCTCTTTTCTTCTCTATTAAGAGAAATATTTAACTCCTCAAACGAAAGCCTAAGGTCGCTGAACCCGCAAACGAGACAGGGTTCAAAGGGGTCAAGTGTTTTTATGACCATATCTTGGCATTGGGGACAGTAAGGTACCATGTAAGGGGTGCTCTGTTGTGCTAATGGTTTGTACCCACCTGCCCTCTTAATCTCTTCAATACTATGTTTAGACAAAAAAAGCGATTGGGGAATAAGCCTTGATACCAGTTCTGCCAGGGCCTCAAGTTCGCTTTGATTACCGGATGCCTCGATGATATAATCCTTCATCTCTTTAGAAAGAAGAAGTTCCAAGGTCGATTTTTCGCGAATACTCTCCAACAGGCGTGAAAAAAGAGCGTTATCATGGATATAACGAAATTTAAAGGCTATATGCATCTGCAGACTTATATGAGCGGGGAAGAATAGATTCAATCCTCACATCTTTTTGTTTGACCGGCTTGATCGCTAAGCTATCAAGGTAGTTCAAGAGGGTCTCTTCCATCAAAGGAACGGTATGAATGATCCCCTCCGATAAGGAAAATTCCGTTGCTTCGATCACCGTCGGCACTATACCCATGATCATAGTCTTAGGACGGTCTCCGGCCAAGTCCATCATATGAAGCGTCTGAAGCATCTCGACTTCATGGGCACTTCCCTGCCAATCAACGGCATCGGGGATCGCTTCAAAATCAAAAAAGTAGAGTTCACCCGCTTTGGCTTGGGGTGCATTGATCGTATCAACTATGATCACCTCGTCATATTCGACCATAAGGGGAATTAGCCGCTGGGCAAGTGTTCCTCCATCTATTACATCAAGCGTATTCTCACCTTCAAAGAAGTATTTTTCGCCTATATAGTTGATAAAATGGACACCTACGCCCTCGTCTCCAAAGAGTAGGTTTCCTATACCTAGAAGTAAAACCTTCATTTATCCTCATTTTTTTCTTTATTCAGATGATAATCATATCCTGTAAACATAATATCCACTGCAGCATGTTTAAACCGTATAGCCGACCAGATGACCATATAGACGTGAATAGGGACAAAGATCAAAAATCCCCACATCGTAATATGGTGGACAAGACGCACTATAGCCAACCCGCCCATCCATGACTCAACAACCCTCATCGGTTCATACAGTAATCCTCCAAGCCCTTGATGATAGACATGGACATAAAGTATCAAACCGGTTACAGAAGCCAGTATAGTGAATACCATAATAAGGGTGTATGACAAAAACTGTAAAGGTCCGTACATACCTTTTTTCTTTAGCTCACCGATAAAGAAGTAAGACTTTAGTTGTATTATCCAAGACTTTATACTAAACTCGTCTTTAAGCGAAAGCAGTTCGCCCTTGCTATCTGTTCCGAAGAAAAAGAGATAGATTCTAATTAATCCTGCCGTGATAAGGGTAAATCCAAACACCAGATGCCAAAAAACCCACTGAGCGTAGATAAGCTTATCACTGGATTCTCCCGGAGAGAGGAAGGGGGCGGCAATATAAAACCCCGTTATAGCCAATCCCGTAATCACAACAGCCCGTATCCAGTGCAATATACGGTTTGCACTGCTGTAGACGAAGGAGACATGTTCAATGCCCTCTAGTTTTGATTTGTCCATGATACCCTCCTACTTATCTATACTTGTTTTCATATCAGTAAGCTGCCCCGCTGCTCAAAGGATTGACTTTAAATTCGCTGATCTCTACGCCTTTGACATCTATCACATGTACAGAACAGGCCATGCAGGGGTCAAATGAGTGAATCACCCTTAATACCTCTAAAGGTTTAGCAGGGTCCTCGAGCTTTAGTCCGACCAAAGAAGCTTCATACGGGCCTACCTTAGCATTGGCATCCATCGGCCCTGCATTCCATGTTGTCGGCACAACGGCCTGATAATTTTCGATCAATCCGTTTTCGATACGCACCCAGTGGCTCAGCGTGCCACGCGGGACTTCTCCGATAAAACGGCCCTTATACTCTTTGTTTGGGTCTATCTCAAATTTTGTGTAGGTGCTGTCGTCACTTTTAAGGTTTTCAACAAGAGAGTTAAACGTGATTATCGCATTGTCCGAGACAAGTTTTGTCTGTAACATCCGTGCAGCAGTACGGCCAAGGGTCGTAAAAAGTGCCTCAAGAGGCAATCCGGTCTGTTTCAAAAAGTCGTTTACGGCCTTTTGCACTTTCTCATTTCCACGGACATAGTTTACCAGCAGACAAGAGAGGGGTCCCACTTCTGCAGGTTCTTTATCATACCGCGGTGCTTTGACCCAGCTGTATTTATCCTTTCCGTCTATGACCTTTGCCTTGCCGTTTACCGTCTCACCGTCAACAAAGCCTGTATACTCCGGTTCAGTCACCCCCTCATAAGGCTGCAAGGGTTTCTCCCCCTTATACCACGCATGCGTAACATCTTCTTCTATTTTCATCTCCTCAATATCATATACTTTGGTAAGATCACCGTTTTTAATGTAGCCGCTTTGAAAAAGGGTCTCGGTACGGTTCAGCATAAAGGCATCAGCGGCGAGAAAGTTTTTCACGCCCAAACCACCGAGGACACTCTCTTCCGTCCCGTAGGCCGATGCCGCCATCTTGATATCGGCATAATAAGCACGATCGATAAAATCCTTTACGACCTCATACTTTGCCTTCCATTCTGACAGTCTAGAGGGACTCAGAATATCGCGGACACTGGTCACACCGCCGACAACCAGGCTTTGTGGATGCGGTTGCTTGGCACCAAAAACGGCAAACATCTGTGCCGCAGTTCTCTGCACTTCCAGTGCTTTAAGAT
>CAXGZT010000201.1:0-4359 GCA_964014335.1 uncultured Campylobacterales bacterium
CCGACAACCGCGATATCTGTGATTTTTCCGGAAGAGAGCAGGTTATTGCTCTTAAGAAGCTCTTTTACTTCATCTACCAAGGTATGTGAATCGTGCGGTAGATTATAATAACCGACCCTACCGCTTTTATACTCCTCCGACAGGGCTATGAAGGCATCATCCATCATATTTTGATGGGCTTGGCTACTTTCAAAACTAAAGTCCCGACTGAAACGTAACATGCTTTACCCTTGACAAAGATATCGTTTTAAAAAATTCTGTAACAGCTTCCGCAACAGCCATCTTTACTCCTTTTCGTTCGTCCATTATAATACAATTCGTACTCAACTGTGTTACAAAATTGTTTTATTTTTAATCATTAATATCAAAATCTAACCATTTTGATATGATAAAATGTTATATTTAAATTCTATACAACAATAAAAGGTAAGCAATGAGTCTTCATCAAAACGCCGGTAAACTGGCACCAAAATCAGCCCTGGTCAATATTTCAGCCTTGATCAGTAATTACTATACCAAAACTCCCGACGCCGGGGAAATAACACAAGCTGTCAGTTTTGGGACATCCGGTCATCGCGGTTCCTCACTGCTGAAGAGCTTCAATGAGACGCATATATTGGCGGTGACGCAGGCCGTCTGCGATTACCGTAATGATGCGGGCATAAGCGGAGTCTTGTTCATGGGGATGGACACACATGCTCTCTCTTATCCCGCACAGCTAACGGCCCTGCAGGTCCTTGCCGCCAACAGCATCGATGTACGTATTGCCAAAGAGTTCGGTTACACGCCTACACCCGTTATCTCACATGCTATTTTGACCCATAACCGTGCCGATGAGCCGCAATGTGACGGGATTGTCATCACCCCCTCGCACAATCCCCCGACCGACGGCGGCTTCAAATACAATCCCCCACACGGAGGACCGGCGGATACGGACGTCACGGACTGGATCGAAGCACGTGCCAATACTCTGATGAAAGATGGTCTCAACGGTGTCAAAAAGCTTAGCCTTGAAGAAGCACTCAAGTCCGCTAATGTTGTCGAGTATGACTACATAACACCCTATGTTGAGGATTTGGAAAACGTGATCGATATGGAGGCAATAGCCAAATCGGGAATCCTTATCGGGGCTGATGCCATGGGGGGTTCGGGAATGGCTTTCTACCGCGCTATCAAAGAGCGTTACGGGCTCAATATGGAAGTCTTTAATGACACCCTTGATTCGACCTTCTCTTTCATGCATTGCGACAAAGACGGCAAGATCCGCATGGACTGTTCCTCCCCTTATGCCATGGCGGGACTGGTCGAAATGAAAGAAAAATATGACATCTCCTTTGGAAATGACACCGACTTTGACCGTCACGGCATCGTCACCAAAAGTGTCGGTTTGATGAACCCTAACCATTATCTCAGCGTCGCCATCAACTACCTCGCCCAAAACCGTCCTCAGTGGAGAAATGATCTGGGGATCGGCAAGACCTTGGTGAGCAGTTCCATGATAGACCGCGTAGCCCAGGACCTGGACAAAAAAGTGATCGAAGTACCGGTCGGTTTCAAATGGTTTGTCGACGGCCTTGTTGAAGGAAGTCTCTTTTTCGGCGGCGAAGAGAGTGCCGGTGCGAGTTTTCTTCGTAAAGACGGAAGCGTCTGGAGTACCGATAAGGACGGCATCATTCTGACCCTTCTTTCTGCCGAAATTCTGGCCACGACAGGACGTGATCCCGGCCAACACTACCAAGAACTGACCCAGAAGTTCGGCGCGCCGATCTACGCCCGTATAGATGCGCCCGCCGATGCTAGGCAGCGCGGTATCCTCAAAAAACTCTCCCCTGAAAATGTAAAAGAGGAGATGCTTGCAGGTGAACCCATTGAAGCGATACTCACCAATGCCCCGGGCAACGGAGCTGCCATCGGCGGACTGAAAGTCGTGGCCAAAAACGGATGGTTCGCACTCCGTCCCTCAGGAACGGAAGCGATATACAAGATTTATGCGGAGAGCTTTATTGATGAGGCCCATCTAAAGCAGATCCAAGACGAAGCCCAGGCTATGGTCAGCAAACTCTTTTAATCCGGTCTACCAGAGTATCTCTTTTTTAAGCAGCTGCCGGTTCTTTATAAAGAGTGAATGTATGTCATCTAGAATATGGATCAGGACACTGATCGTGTCGGTAGCAAAAGCACCTTTGTTGAGCATAACGCACTCTGCCCGACCTCCCATTGCGGCATCAGTCACTTCCGCCCGGCTTGGAAGGTTGTTCTTCATCTGACTCTCAAGTACCTGTGTTGCCCAGATAACAGGTATATGGGCGGCGTCACAAATATCAAGGAGTGTCTCCTGTATGGACGCCATGTTTTCAAATCCGACTTCTATCGCCAAATCCCCACGGGCTATCATAACACCGCTTTTTTCCCACTCTAGCAACTGTTCTAATATCTTCGGCATGTTTACAACAGCCTGCTTCGTCTCGATCTTTGCAATGATCCCTATATCACTGCGGGCACTATGTAGCAACAGAGTCTGAAGCTCCTTGACATCATCTGCATCCTGACAAAACGAAATACTCAGATGGTCGGCAAAATCGATGACTGCCAGCAGGTTTTTACGGTCAGCTTTCGTCAAAGCAGCCGTTTTGATATGGGTATCGGGAAAATTGATCCCTTTTTCCTCTTTTAAAAGCGTGCCGCCGCTTTTGGCATGGATCACCGTACATATTATCGAGGTGTCTCTTTTTTCAAGCACCTTAAGACCTATCTTTCCATCGTCAATAAAGACCTTCTCGCCCACTTTGACATGTAGAGCTATCCCTCGAAAGCTGCAGCTGATAAGGGCAGGTTCGAGCACCTTTCCTGCTCTATCCAGCTTTGCCGAATGACCGGGAACATCCTCTTCGGTAATCACTAATGTGTCATTAACAGCCAGTCGTATAGGGTCGGTCTGGTGTTCTAAATTAAGAATTTTGCCCTCACGGCTTTTATGATAGACTCTGGAAGATCCGTCAAGATAGATTTTCTTGTTCAACAACCCCTTTGCATAGCCGGCATTGACCTCTGTGATCAAAATCGACGCTTTCCTCCCGCCGGCATCCACCACTTTAAGGAGCCGTTCTTTTTTGATCTTTTTGAAAATTTTTTTATCCAAGACTATCCGTGCCGGCACCTTTGCCTGTGTTCGTATATCAATACTCTCGGGCCGCGTACTCTCATCACCCTCAGGAAAGAGATAGATCTCTTTATCGTTCTTGTTACTCCCGATAACGACAGGAAGGTCCAGTCGTCTGATACTTCCTGTACGGATCTTCGGGCCGACAAGATCGACAAAAATCTTCACCCTCTTATTCTCATCGCGCTCTTCATTGATTTTGAAGATCACATCCGCCATTTTAACCCATACTTTCGCGCAGTCATGTGCCGTATTGATTCTAAACACCATAACACCCTTGCCCGCTAGTGCATGGATCAATGCACCCCCGTTGTCCGCCGCGTAAGAGGGAAGAGTAACCATGACAGCCGTGCTGTGTTTACTTAACTTCAAACTGGCCTTGCCCCCAAAGAGCTGCGTACTGTTTTTTGAAGCCAAGGAGATCGCCTGATCGATGGTAAGATGGTGAAAATTCAGCATCTCTTCTTTGCTCAGCTCACCATAATGCAATGAACTTCTTATCTGATCATACAGGGTGTCAATGCTTCCCGCTACATGAGCGTAGGACCTTCCCAAAGAAGAGAGAGACAATAAAAATAACTTCTCCTGGAGCTTCGTCCTGTCTGCGCTGCGTAAAATAAGGTAATGTCTCAGGTTCAACAGACTCTGGTAACGTAGATGGTCCTGTGCAACCGTCCCTCTGGCCGTCAACAGTTCAGAGCGAATGCCTTCAATCTCCTCTAGCGCAGACTTCATCAACTTTCTATCCAACATACCGCTTCCTTAGCTGCTGATTTCAGGTATCCACATCATGGAAAACTATAAAAACGAGAAAAACCTATGACATTCACCGCCGAACTGACAATCATCGGATCGATTTTTAGAGCTTTCGATACAAAAGAAATATATGCACTCAGCACTCCCGAAAAAATAAAGGTAACAAACATCGATGCTGCCATATTGGCAACGATCGGCATCACTACAGCCAGAGCGACCACCTTTTTATTCTCACTTTATTGAATGAGAAAACAGACTAAAAATCTATACTTATTACTTCAAGATTTGAATTACCTCCCACATAGGCCTTTAATCCGTCATTGGATAAACTTACACTCCTTACATCTCCTCGTGTTTTAAAACTAGCTAATAAACTTGGTGAACTCGGCTCACTTATATCTATGATCTTTAAACCTGCATATCCATCCGCCAGATAAGCCTTT
>CAXGZT010000202.1:0-4357 GCA_964014335.1 uncultured Campylobacterales bacterium
GGCTCCAAAATGATAGTCGTCAGACCCGAATCCTCGCTCAGCAAAAGGTTCTCATACATCTCGCTGCTTTGAGCCGTCTTTTTGATGAGCTCCAGGGCCGCCTCGTCTTTCGGCCACTCTTCAAAAAGATCTTCGACGATCAGCCGATCCCCTTCTCCTCTTGTGTTTCGAGCATTGATCAGGGAGGTGATATCGTTAAGATGCGGCATGCTGTTTTCAAACTCGCTATGCAGTCCTTTCAGTTTTTTCAAAGCGTCAAAGCTGAAGATATCTTTTGTCCTGACCACGACCATAATCATCTCATCATGCCCGAACTGTTTCTTGAACTCTTCGTATAGGATAAGGGAGGGATCGTTCTCATGCAAAAACCCCTCCGTAGAGGTATCGATAGTGATCTTAGGCAGGTTTGAGATGAGCAGAAGGCTTAAAGCCAGGATAATAAAGATAATCTTTTTGGGATGAAGCGCAATCTTTTCGCCCATTTTTTCCAGGGCGGACTCCGTCTTGGTTCGCCAGTTCATAAAGCTCCTTTATTAATAGAAGCCTCTATTATAATATCTAAAAGTTGCATTTATGTTAAATTTTCAGAAGAAAGGAGTAATTTCGGTCTCTGCAGCAAAGAGGCCCTCTCAACCTGCAAAGTTGTTGCGCTGGATCTTCTCTTTTTTGACGACGATGGCTTTTTGCTTCTCTTTTCTCTTTGTGTCTTTTTCGACAAAGATCTTCTTGCGTGTCACGGGGTCCATCTCGGTATAGTACATCACCGCAGAGTAGGTACTCGGTGTCGGCGTAAAGACCTGGGCCTGTTCGGGGTTCATCTGCAGTTCATCCGTAGTAAAACGCTTCAGTTCATGCATGTCACGCTCTTCACAGCCCGGATGCGCCGCGATAAGGTAGTAGGTCAGGAACTGTTTTTTGCCCTCTTCCGCGTTAAGCCTGTCGTACATATGCTTGAAGTCCACCAGAGTCTGTTTTCCCGGTTTGCCCATCAGGTCCAAGACATGCTGCTGGGTATGCTCGGGGGCTACCTTCATCTGACCGGAGATATGGTGTTTGACGAGTTCTTTGAGGTACTCGTAACCATATGCCTTGTCTTCGGTGATAAAGTCGTACCGTATACCCGAGGCGACAAAGGCTTTTTTTACCCCGTCCACGGCACGTACCTTGCGAAGGAGGTCGATATTGCGCTTGTGATTGATCTTCATGGATGAGCAGAGGTGGTTTGCATCCACGCAGCGCTGGTGGGCGCAGGTACCGTGTTTGAGTTTTTTCTTGCACTCGTAACCGTACATATTGGCCGTCGGTCCCCCCACGTCGGAGATGATCCCCTTGAAGTCTTTGTACCCGGTAAACTTCTTCACCTCTTTGAGTATGGACGCTTCCGAACGGGTACGTATAGTACGCCCCTGATGGACGCCGATAGCACAGAAGTTACACTCGCCCCAGCAGCCCTGGTGGGTGTTGATAGAGAACTTGATCGTCTCCAGACATTTAACCTTTCCCTCGGGACGGTGGTAGGGGTGAAGTTCTCGCGTAAAAGGAAGGTCGGAGAGCGCGTCCATCTCCTCTTCGTTCAGATAGTCGCAGGGCGGATTCTGGATAAGAAATCGGGTGTCTACCGGTTCGCACAGCCCCTTGGCCGAGATAGGGTCGTTGTTGTCATAGAAGTCGTCGAACATGTCGATATACTTCTCCTTGTCTTCCAGACACTCCGCATGCGAAGGAAGCTGGATATACTCTTCTACAGGGGTCTTGGAGATATAGCAGACCCCGCGGATATCCTTGAACTCTTTTCCGTCTCTTAAAGCGATACTCAGCTCTTCGATGGCCACCTCTCCCATGCCGTAAATAAGAAGATCTGCTTTCGAGTCGAAGAGAATCGGCTTTTTCAGCTTGTTTGTCCAGTAGTCATAATGCGTGATACGGCGAAGACTCGCTTCTATCCCGCCCAGGACGATAGGTACTGTACCCTTGAAGTTCTTTCGGATAAGGTTGGTATAGACGTTCACCGCCCTGTCGGGGCGCTTGTTGTTCTTTCCGCCGGGCGTGTAGTCGTCACTGTTTCTAAACTTCTTCGTCGCGGTGTAGTTGGCGACCATGGAGTCTATACTGCCTCCGCTCACACCCCAATAGACCTTCGGCTCGCCCAGGCGTCTTATGTCATCGTCATTGCTGACATCGGGCTGACCGATGATGCCGACCTTGAAACCCAGTTTCTCAAGCATACGTCCGACAACCGCCACACCGATGTAGGGCGAGTCGATATAAGCGTCTCCGGTGATCAAAATAACGTCCAGCTGTTTCCAGCCGCGCTCCTTCATCTCTTCTCTGGTCGTCGGTAAGTACTCGAATTTAGGCTTTTTCATGGCGGAATTATATCAAAAAGGGCTTTTAAAGCCCCTGTAGATAAAAGTAATGAAGTTATTTAAGTTTATTGGACCCTGGCCAGGAGATTCGTATCAGTATGCTCAAAAATGTTCGAATAGATATCGACCATCGTCGTCTCCTCATAACGAAGTTCAGTGTCCCTCACGGTAAACCTCGCTTCATATGAGAGCGTCTTTGCATTTTCATGCATAAAAGAGGATTGGACCACCCCGTAAGCCCCGTCTTTTATATCTGACTTCACATGCAGTACAGTAGTATTTTCCTCCTCGCTGGCCTCTCCGACGGCGAGGAGACAGACTGCGCGGGGAATAGAGAGCGACTGCATCACCCTGCCCGCTTCCTTGTCCCACATCCAGTAGCCCGTCTGATCGTGAAAGACCTGATCATCGGACTTTCTGCGCACGACCTGCAGATAACGAAGAGCCGCGAGGCATTGCTTTTCCGCATTTTTTGTGTAGCCGACGCCTTCAAAGGTGATCGTCTCGTAATAGGGATTTTCTTCTCTCCCCTCAGGATCGGGGGCGACATCCATCCCCTTATTGCCCTCCCATACACCGATCAAAGCTGCCAAGGGACCGTAATCTATCTTCTCTTCACTCATCATGCATCCTTTAGACTATTCTAGCATAAGTCTCTTGTTTTTCGAGCTTTCTGGCGAGGGCGACCCGAACGCCACTATTTACTTGGGCCTGATAGATCAGAACTGTCAAGATTCCATCTAATATGAGCTTCATTTTTTTCCTGCTAAGAGGCGCACAACACCTCTACAAACAACGTTCTAGTCAAAAAATAGTTTTCTCATAGGGGAAACTATTTTGCTTCGACGCTTTGTTAAATTTACATTCGTAAAACTTTATATAGATAATACAAAGTTACTGGTGTCATGAATATCATGATTAAGATAAATATCATTGACAAATAGGTCATTGTACTCAAAGCAGGATTCACAACTTCATTCATGCTGTCAAAATATTTTTTGTATACTTGTTTTACGTTTTGATTTTTTTCAACTTGACACTTCGCGGCAAACTCTGTTGTATCCTTTGCTAGTTGTATTGTCATATTAATAGTGAATGCGCCAAATGCACCTAAAATGGTCAACAATGTAATTAAAATTGCACTAGTAATTTTTAATTTTATTTGATATTTTGCGAATAGCTCTATGCTATTTTCAGACATTTTATATTCTCTGCTTTTTCACAAGATTCCAGTAATGAACACCTAACGCAGTTAGCTTGCAACCTGTTGAATGCATGGCAGCATAATACATATGCTCTTCATTAACTGGAATGACTAAATTAATACGATTGTATTTTTGTAGTATCCTAAATTTTTCTACATTCTCATCATTAGGAGCACCACTGTCAGGTTCAAAACTAGGATCTAATGCAAACTCAATATTTGGTTCTTCAAATAGTTCAACAATTTTTTTTAGGTCTGTAAGAGGAATTGGTGGTTGTACTTTTCTCAATGTTGTAAAGGTTTTTACATTAGTTTTAAAGATAGGTCGTTGTTCCCATGGTCCTAATGCTTGATCAATATGTGCATAGATACTACCCGGTGTGATATCTCCAACAAGATTCGAAGCACTGCCATTTAATGCATCAACAAGTAAACTTGTAAAAACTCCAGAACCATTTTCTTCTTGAGCATACTGAGTACTGCTAGATGCGGTTAAAATTGTTAGTCCTTCATTTAGCAAAGCTCTATTATTGGTATGTGCTGGAGTTCCAGCTATGCCAGAATGACAACTATCTAAAATAATAATTTTATTTTTAGCAGATGAGTTATTGGCAATTGTCAACAACTCATCTAGTGAAAAGCCATCATCACCTCTAGTACATTCAGAAGTAATCAAATATCCACCTGTGTTTTCAATATATCCATGACCTGCAAAATAAAAAAGGGCAATATCACTATCATCTGTCTCTTATACACATCTGACGCTGCCGACGAAAGTGTCGGTGTA
>CAXGZT010000203.1:0-4317 GCA_964014335.1 uncultured Campylobacterales bacterium
ACGAGTGGATAGACATTGAAGAGAAAAGCGGTGAAGAGCTTTGCAAGACCTTTAATGCCATCGGTCTTGAAGTAGACAGACATGAAGTCTATTCTGTTCCTTCCAAAATAGTTGTCGGAAAGGTCGTCTCTTGCGAGAAACACCCTGACGCTGACAAGCTTAATGTGTGTCAGGTAGACATCGGTACCGCAACGCGTCAGATTGTCTGCGGGGCTTCAAATGTGCGTCCTGACATTCATGTGGCAGTCGCCACCATCGGGGCGGTGATGCCGGGTGGACTCAAAATCAAACCCGTACAGCTTCGTGGCGTCGAATCTGTGGGAATGATATGTTCCTCTACCGAGCTGGGCCTTCCCGCGCTCGAAGACGGGATAATGGTTCTGGATGAGTCTATTGGCACGTTGAAGCTTGGTGATGAACTCTGCGAAAATGTCTATTTTAATGATGAACTGATCGAACTTGAACTGACCGCCAACCGCGGAGACTGTCTTAGTATTAACGGTGTGGCTCGTGACCTCTCCGCTGCTTATGATATAGAGCTGAAAGAGCGCCCAAAAGCGATTCCAGAAGAGAAACAGCTCGGGATAGGCCGTGTCTTGCATCTGACACATCACAAAAAGATAGACGTTAACCTTATGTACAAGGCCTTTAAACAAAACAGTTTCGATCTACCTCTGCTCTTGCGCCTTCGTATGGCGATGCTGGAAGAGGAGTGCCGTTCAGCGATTGATGCCCTTCTTTTCTATGCGACCTACAGTTCAGGTGTTATCCTTCGGGCCTACGGTTATAATGCATTTCCAGTTTCTCAGGATAAAGCGCAGATCACTCTGGACCTTGATGACAACGGTTATGCGGTAACCTTAGGGAATGAAAAAGCGTCTACTATAGGTATTATCCAGTACGACAGTTCCCGTGTGACACCTGAAGATGAGATAGTCGTGATCGAAGCTTCTTATATCCATCCTGATACCATCTCTCGTAAAATGGCGGAGAAAAAGATTGAAAACGGTCCTCTCTTTTACCGTACATCGCGCGGATCCGAGCCGGATCTGGACTTTGGTATAGAGTATTGTCAGGAACTCTTTAATACCTATGCGCAAACGGAAATCTTTGGCGGAACCCTGGAACTGCGCACGCCTCATGAAGAGAACGTCCTTCATATGAGCATAGAAGATATCAACAAGATCATCGGTATGGAGGTAGATAAAACGCACGTGACACAACTGCTTAAAAACCTTGGATTTACCATGCTGAAGTCTCAAGCCGGTCAGATCGTTGTGGGTGTGCCCCAGTTCAGACATGATGTATCTCATGATCAGGACATTGTTGAGGAGATCGTTCGTCTCATTGGAATTGACAATATCCCTTCCAAACCTTATGCCTTTACCGAAAAAGTACATACAAAAGATGCAAGCGAGTTCTTCAATAAACGAAAGCATTATCGCCAGCGTGCAGCCGATTGTGGTTTTTTTGAGTCCGTACA
This sequence comes from uncultured Campylobacterales bacterium, assembly GCA_964014335.1. Taxonomy (GTDB): domain Bacteria; phylum Campylobacterota; class Campylobacteria; order Campylobacterales; family Sulfurimonadaceae. Next base: position 1,484 of record CAXGZT010000203.1, read on the forward strand.
TTTTGTTTTTAATGAAAGAGAGAAGCTGAAGAGATTCGGTTTTGAACGGATAGACGAGGAGCTTGACCTGGTGAATCCGATTGCAGGTACCTTAGACACACTTCGTTCAACACTCTTAGTGGGTCTTCTCGAAGCTGCAAGCTCTAATCTCAAAGTCGGACGAAAACAGGTGACACTGTTTGAAGTCGGCTCGGTTTTTGATGCTAGGCGTAATGAGTCGATCAAGATGGGATTCGTCTTTAGCGGCCAGGAGAGTGGTGAGAGCGTCGAAAACCATGGAAAACCGTCATCTATCGGTTTTGGAAAGTTTGTTCAGAAAATTTCTGATGTGATCGGCGATTTTGAGCTTCGTGACGTTGACTTGACACATACGCTTGCCCATCCTTATCAGAGTGCTGAGATTCTCGTAAACGGGAATGTGATAGGAACGCTTTTCAAACTGCACCCGAGCATACAGAAAGAGTACAGTCTTGATAGCACATATTTATGTGAAATCGATTTTGACCGACTTAAATATAGTCTTGATGTCGCCTCCTCTTTCTCAAAATATCAGGCTTCATATCGGGATCTTTCGGTGGTGATTCCCAAGTCACTGCAATACGCAGAGCTTAGAAGCGTAATTGAAGAGGCCCAAAGTACCGAAGTTGTCCGCTTTTATCCGGTAGACACATACGAGAGCGAAGAACTGGGTGAGAGCATGAGCCTGACGCTTCGTTTTATGCTTCAATCCGAGCAAAAGACCCTGGAAGAAGAGGATATCACTTCATCAATGGACTCGATTTTGAATGCGCTTAAGGAAAAGCTGGGGATTGTTTTAAGATGAAAACAGCTACGATCTACTCTGCCTCAGAAGGGTTTTCCCTTAAGTGCGATGAAATAGCGCCCGATAAGTCAATCTCTCACCGTTCGGCGATGTTTTCTCTTCTGGCCAAGGGTGAATCCCTTGTCGAAAACTTCTTACGTGCAGAAGATACGATGAATACACTGCAGATCGTCAAAGACCTAGGTGCGAATGTTGTTGATGAGGGAAAGGTACTGCGTATCAGCTCTGAAGGAATAAAAGAGCCTTTTGATATTTTGGACTGCGGGAACTCCGGGACGGGAATGCGTCTATTTTGCGGTCTTTTAGCCTCGGCAAAGGGACATTTCGTCCTAACCGGGGATGAATATCTCAAACGCCGACCTATGAAACGCGTGACACAGCCTTTAAAAGAGATAGGTGCTTTTTTAGATGGAAGAGAAGATGGTGATTTAGCGCCGCTAAGTATTCGAGGCGGCTCTTTAAAGGCCTTTGATTATGAAAGCAAGATCGCATCCGCACAGGTCAAGTCAGCGATGATATTGGCTGCCCTTTCTGCAGATGGCGAATGTTCTTATCAGGAACCCGAACTGAGCCGTGATCATACCGAGCGTATGTTAAAAGGGATGGGTGCAGAGCTTGAGGTCTCAGGGCTGAGGACAAAGATTAAACCATTAAAGGGTCTGTTGGAACCTCTTCATATTCGTGTCCCGGCCGACCCCTCTTCAGCCTTTTTCTTTGCCGTGGCGGCTGCCATTACTCCTAACGCGGAAGTCATGATAGAAGGGGTGACCTTTAATCCGACCCGTATTGAAGCCTTTAAAGCCTTGGAACGTATGGGGACCGAAATCTCTTATGAACTTAAGGATGAGAAATATGAGCCTATTGGAGATATTCGAGTCAGATATGCCCCTTTAAAGGCCATAACGGTTGAAGAGAATATCTCCTGGTTGATCGATGAACTCCCCGCACTGTCCATCGCGATGGCCTGTGCAGAAGGTACGAGTATAATCAAAAATGCAGAAGAGCTGCGTGTTAAGGAGAGCGACAGGATATCAGCCGTTGTTGATAATCTTAATCACTGTGATATAAAGACCGAAGAGTTTGAAGATGGTTATAAGGTTATAGGCGGAACGCTGCAGCCGGCTCTGATCAACTCGTATGGAGATCATAGAATCGCGATGAGTTTTGCTGTTGCGGGGCTAAGATGCGGGATGAAGATCGAAGACATAGAGTGTATTCAGACCTCATTTCCGAACTTCTTCGATATCTTAAAAGAGATTACGAAAGTCGAACTATAAAGGGAGCCTTTAATGAATGTGAAATTAGCTGAAAACTACGGGTTTTGTTTTGGTGTCAAACGCGCAATAAAAATCGCAGAAGAAAATGTGGGTTCGGCGACTTATGGCCCTCTGATTCACAACTCAAAAGAGATAGACCGTCTAAAAGAGGATTTCAGCGTATCTTTGGTCGATGATATTTCCACCTTCAAGTCGGGAGACAAGGCAGTCATCCGTACCCATGGCATTCCCAAAAATGAACTCGAAAGCCTGCATTCAAAAAGCATTGAAGTTATTGACGCGACCTGTCCTTATGTGACTAAGCCTCAGCAGATCTGTGAAGAGATGAGCAAGGAGGGTTACGATATCGTCATCTTTGGGGATGCGGAACATCCTGAGATCAAGGGGGTCATGTCATATGCTGAAAACGGGGCGGTCGTAGTCGAAAGTGTTGAAGAACTTCAGACGCAGCGCTTCAGTGATAAAATCGCCGTCGTTGCCCAGACCACAAGGAAGGTCGATGAGTTTATGAAGGTCTGTAATCATCTGATGCGTTCCCATAAGGAGGTTCGTGTTTTCAATACCATCTGTAATGCAACCTTTGATAACCAGGATGCGGTACGTAAGCTTGCCAAAGAGTCGGATGTTATGGTCGTTATCGGCGGTAAAAACTCATCCAACACCAAGCAGTTACACTCTATCTCCAAAGAAGATTGCCAGGACTCTTATCTTGTTGAAGGTCCGGACGACTTGGA
>CAXGZT010000204.1:0-4284 GCA_964014335.1 uncultured Campylobacterales bacterium
CATATAAATAAGTACAAATTTGAGAAGTTTTTACGAACTTTTTAGCCGATATTTTCGGCATATTATGCGTCAAGGTTGAATAAACCGAACTTTTAACCCCTGTTTTACGAACTTTTACACAACTAGCAAGAAAATAAAAAAAAAGACATGTCTAACTTTTTTGGCCTAAACTTATTTTTCTGATTCTGTAAAACTGCTGCCATAACTTTGAAAAGGAAGATTATGGCAAAGACACTCGGTCAGCAGCTTGATGAGATACAGGTCGCTATTGAAGCAGTGACTACATCTCAAAGCTATGAGATGAACGGGCGTAAACTTACCCGTGCCGATCTTGGTGATCTTGACAGACGTGAAGATAAGCTTATTTCAAAGATAGAGCTTTATGGGAGAAACTATATCCCAGGTAGCAATACAACTCCAATGAAGATGACGGCAAATGTTCGCTTTAGTTAAGACATTCTACATCATAGAACTTGTGGTGCTTACTGTTATGCTATATGCCTTTGGCGCTTTTGTTCATCTTTCTTTTGATGTCCGATGCTGGTCTATGTACACTCGCATAATCCTTGCGGTTCTGTTTCTCTTAATAGTAATTTATTCTCAATATATAGCAGCTGTAAAAGGTCTTAAACGATGAGTCTTTTTAGAGATGCTTTGAATATTCAGCGTGGGTTTTACGAAGGCGGAAAGCTTCGCGGAGCAAATCAGGATTTTAGAAACGCTAATGCTCCGTTTGAAGATACTGCATCTCCTGACCGTGATGTCATGAGAGCTCGAGCCAGATGGCTGCATGAGAACAACGGAATTGTATCCGGAATAGATCACTCCATTAAAGTAAACTCATTTGCAAATGGTATGAAGTTTCAGTCAAAAACGGGAATATCTGCTATCGACAAAGCGATAGAAAGCCATTTCTATGAATTCATGAAACCTAAAAACTGTGATATCACTCGGCGTCAGCACTTTTATGAGATGCATTCTACAATTCCCGGACAGCGTATGACAGATGGTGAGATCTTGATTCACAAGAAGCTTACATCAGATAAGAAGCATCCCTTAAAGATACAGCTCATCGAAGCGGATCGCTTTGATACGGCATCATATACGAAGTCAAGCACAAATTTAGTTGATGGTATAGAAGTAGATGCTGTGGGTGCGCCCCAAAAGTATGTTCTTAACAACGGTCTTTTCTCAACACAAAAAGTTGATGCCAAAGATATTATCCATTATTTCAAAATGAACAACCGTGCTACGCAATACCGAGGTATTAGTGAATACAAACAGATCATTATCGATCTACGTAACTTTGCTGGATACCAGTCTTCAACGATTCAGGCGCTTCGTTCTCGATCAGGTATTGCCTATGCGATTGAGTCAGGTAATGTGGCAGGCCGCTTAAACTCCTTGACTGATGATACTACAGATGAGCAGATCTATGATATCAACGGCGTAATGGTCCATTACCTAAACAAAGGTGAGAAGATACATCAGTTTGATCCTACGATAAGCGGGACTGAATACGGTGAATTTGTGCGTTCGTGTGTACGTATGATAGCAACCGGACGCAAGATAAGTTATGAGCTTGCTTTTCGTGACTATACCCAAACCAACTTTTCATCAGCAAGAGCTTCTCTTATTCAGGACCATAAAACATTCTCCAACGAACAATGGCACTTCACAACTTATGTGCTGAATCCTCTTTTCGAAGATTGGCTAGATGCAAACGTACTTGCAGGAAATATACCAGGACTTTCTGCTTCGGTTTATTTTGAAAATAAATCAAAGTTTTGTCAACCACGCTGGATTGCTCCGGCTCGTGAATGGGTTGATCCGATAAAAGATATCAAGGCATTCAAAGAAGAGTACTCGCTTGGAACTGCAACGCTGGATGAATTTGCATCAGCAAGAGGTAAAGACCTTGAGGAAATCATAACCCAACGTGCAAAGGAAAAAGAAATGCTGAAAGATGCCGGAATTTTAGAAGAGGAGGATGCAAATGCCAAAAAATAAGCTTGATAAAAACAAGCTGCTTAAAAACAGTGAGTTCCAACGTGCTTTGATCGATCCAGAGTCGATCAATGTTGAAGCACGAAGTGCAGATATTTTGATATCTACAGAGACACCACTTCGACGGACTGACTACTGGAGTGGGGAGAAGTATGATGAAGTACTTCTCCACGGAGCAGAGAATGTAGACCTTACAAGAGCTGCCACAGCCAAACTAAGATGGATGCATGGATCTGGAAAATATGGAGAGCTCCCTCTGGGAAGACTGGAGAATGTTCGTCTTGAAGGACAGGAACTCCGTGCAACAGCTATCTTTTCTGATGCAAACCCAGATGCAGAAATGTTTTGGAAGATGGTTCAAGAAGAGACACTTACTGAGATCTCCGTAGGTGGTAAGAAACTTGATGTTCGTGTAAGCGAGCGTGACGGTGATGTGCCACTTGTCGAGGTTACTCGGTGGGAGTTTCAAGAGGCGTCCCTTGTGGATATAGGTGCTGACCCCAGTGCGGGAATCGGTCGAAGTGAAAATAATGATGAAGGAGTTATTATGAATAAATTGGAAGAACTACGTCGTCAGCTCGCAGAGCTTAAGGCAGAGGGAGCTGATTCAGATCAGGTCTCTCGTAAATTAGATGAAGTCAACACAGAGATGGCACGTGTGAATGCAGAGAACATTGAGCTCAAACGCCAAGCTGGCATTAAAGAGCTGGCAGCACAGCATACAGGTCTTATGGAAGAGACAGAAGTGAAGCGATTTTTAGATGACAAGTCTAAAACAGCTGATGATCTGGCTCGTGCTCTTTTGACTGCAAAAGTCACATCAGGAGCGGATGTAAATTTTGAGCGCGGGACTGAAGATAATGGTACTGACGGTATTATCCGAGCGGTAGGCGATAGTCTATTGATGCGTTTTAACGTGCCGGTTGCCAACCCTCATGAAGATGCAAAGAAGTACGCAGGTGCATCGATGCTTGAAATCGCTCGTGCCATTACAGGTTTTGAGGGGTTCGATAAGGAAGCGTTAATCGCTCGTGCTATGAGCACATCTGACTTTCCGGTACTTCTCAGTAGTGTAGCAAATAAGATGCTAGATGCTGCTTTTGAAGAGGCGGAGGCAACTTATCATGTGTGGACTCAGGCAGTTGACGTTCCTGACTTTAAACAGGGTGTCGCTGCACACATGAAGTCAGGTGGACGTCTAAAGAAGATCGCTGAAAATGGTGAGCTGAAAGAGATTGAGTTCGGTGAGAACGGTGAGACATTCAAGCTTGAGTCTTATGGAGCAAAACTTCGTGTGACGCGTCAGATGCTTATTAACGATGACCTTGGTGCATTTGAAAAGTTCTTTGAAGAGTTTGGTTCTATGGCACGTCGTTCTGCAAATGGAATCGTTTATGACCTTCTCCAGAGTAAAAATGATTTTTCAGCGTACAAGATGGCTGATGGCGTTGCAATATTTGATGCTTCGACTCACAAGAACTATGACTCATCTGGTGCAGCCGTATCAACGGCAACGTTGACAGCAGGTCGCACAAAGATGCGTCGACAGGAAGAGGGTGGTGTAAAACTTAATATCGCGCCTAAGTTCATGCTTGTTTCTCCGGAGAATGAGACATCTGCTCTGCAACTTCTCAACTCTGAGTCTGATCCGTCAGCAACTAATTCCGGTGTAGCAAATGTTCACCGCAACACGCTTGATGTTGTTGTTGACTCTGAGTTGGATGCAGCTCCTTGGTATCTTGCTGCTTCACGTCGTACGATCAAGGTTCTTTACCTACAAGGTACTGGCCGTAAACCGATCATACGTGAGTCTGATCGTGACCTAACAGGTGTGACGTTTGAGTGTGTGTTTGACTTTGGTGTCTATGCAGAAGACTTCCGTGGTCTTTATAAAAATGCCGGCGCATAAGCCCGGTAATTGAAAAGGAGAATTAGATGAAAGAAGCTATTCGTATTCAAGATGGCGTAAAGATCGATCACACTCTTGCAGGTGCGGTTGATGTAGGTGATGTGGTTGTATTAGGTACTGGGATGATCGGTATCGCATCTACGTCTGGACTTACGGGCGAAGTTATCGCTCTTGAGACTGAAGGTGTTTATGAGATCAATGCTACAACCGCTGATGTCGTTGCTGCAGGTGATCTTGTTTATTTTAATGCCACTGCTCGTGAAATAACGATCACAGCAACTTCAAATACTCGTGCCGGTCGTGCTATCAGCGCAAAAGCAGGTGCAACTGCCGGTACAGTTTACGTAAAACTAAACGCAGCGTAAGGA
>CAXGZT010000205.1:0-4251 GCA_964014335.1 uncultured Campylobacterales bacterium
ACCTATAACACCTATGATATTGAGCGGGTAAACGGCTCGACTTTGAACTATTTCGACTGCACTCAGGCATTGGAGGAACTCTTAGCACTTAGTTTTGAAGAGAGAGCACGGTATGTCGGAGTAGGGCGGGAAGAACTCATCATAGCCGGAGTGATGATATATGCCTCCTTCTTTGGGCTCTTTGATTATGAGACATCCGTGATCATAGATGACGGACTGCGTGAAGGTTTGGCTATTTCAGCCTGTGAAGAGCTAAAATAGTCTTCTTCTTTTCTTCCCTGAACTTGCGCAGTAATACCGCTACTTAACCTCTTTCAAATCTTTTTTAACTATAATAGCAAGAATTTTTACAGATGGAGAGACACATGCAAATCAGCGGTGCTCAAATGGTTATAGAATCTTTAATTGCAGAAAATGTCGAGGTGGTCTTTGGTTACCCCGGCGGTGCAATTATGAATGTCTATGATGAAATTTATAAACAAGATGGTTTTCAACACGTTCTGGCTCGCCATGAGCAAGCAGCAATCCATGCGGCAGAAGGGTATTCAAAAGCAACCGGCAAAGTCGGCGTAGCGATGATTACTTCGGGCCCCGGATTCACAAATGCGGTCACGGGGATCGCAGACGCCTATATGGACTCTATCCCGATGGTCGTCATCTCGGGTCAGGTTCCGATGAGCCTGATCGGAACAGATGCCTTTCAAGAGATTGATGCCGTGGGTATCTCGCGTCCGTGTACGAAACACAACTACCTTGTTACGGATGCTAAAGAGCTTCCCCGTGTGATGAAAGAGGCGTTTTATATCGCTTCTTCAGGACGTCCTGGACCGGTCCATGTTGACATTCCAAAAGATGTCACGGCCCAGATGGAAGAGTTCATCTATCCTGAAAAGGTTGAACTGGAGACCTATAAGCCGACAGTCAAAGGGAACCTTCGTCAGATCAAAAAAGCCGTTGATGCCATTGCAGAAGCAAATCGTCCGATCTTTTATATTGGAGGCGGTGTTGTTAACGCTAACGCATCCGAAGAGCTGCGTGAACTTGTTAATATGACGAATATCCCGGCAGTCGAGACCCTGATGGCAAGAGGTTCCTTGGGTGTAGACAATGAAAATCTGATCTCCATGCTGGGTATGCACGGCTCATATGCAGCAAATATGAGTATGTCCGAAGCGGATTTGATGATCGCAGTCGGCGCACGTTTTGACGACAGGGTTACGGGTAAACTTTCCGAGTTTGCGAAGCATGCAAAGATTATTCATATCGATATCGATCCCGCGAGTGTCTCTAAGCTGGTTCCGGCTGATTTTCCGATTGTAGGCGATGTCAAGAACGTGCTTACGGAGATGATTCCTTTGGCTAAAGAGAAGATCGATTCTGAGAAATATGCACAATGGCGCGATACGGTCGCCAACTTCGACAAGCTTCATCCTCTCGCATATGAAGACTCTGATGATGTACTTAAGCCCCAATGGGTTATTGAACGCATCGGAGAACTGCTTGGAGATGATGCCAATATCTCTACGGATGTGGGACAGCACCAGATGTGGTCGGCACAGTTCTATCCGTTCACGCGCCCTCGTCAATGGATCACTTCAGGCGGTCTGGGGACTATGGGATTCGGTTTTCCGGCTGCCTTGGGTGTTAAACGAGGGTGTCCGGACAAGGTTAGTATCAATGTCACGGGTGACGGTTCGATATTAATGAATATCCAGGAGTTGATGACCTCTGTTGAATACAAGCTTCCCGTTATCAATGTTATTTTAAACAACAACTATCTGGGAATGGTACGTCAGTGGCAGACGCTTTTTTATGACAAACGCCACTCCTCAACAGACCTGAGCATGCAACCTGACTTTGTTAAGCTTGCAGAGAGTTTTGGCGGAATCGGCTACCGTGTAAAGACAAAAGAGGAGTTCGATGCTGCGCTAAAAGATGCTGTTGAGAAAAACGTGGTTGCAATGATAGATGTTACCGTCAACCGTTTAGAAAACGTATTGCCAATGGTACCCTCAGGCGGCTCACTGTTTAATATGATGTTAGAGTACAAGGATAAATAATGGCAGAAGAAAGACGCGTAATTTCTGTAATCGTAATTAACGAGGCAAGTGTTTTATCACGCATCTCGGGGCTGTTTTCAGGGCGTGGATACAATATCGACTCATTAACGGTTGCGCCTATTCCCGAGTCTAAATATTCACGTATCACGATTGTGACCCAAGGATCGATTCGTGTCATAGAGCAGATCACAAAGCAGTTGCATAAACTCATTCCCGTACTTAAGGTTTATGAACATGAAAACCTTGTCGAAAAAGAGATGGCTCTTGTTAAGTTTCCAATCTCCGAGTGTTTGAGTGATATTGCAGCTTTGTGTGAGGCTTATAACGGAAAAATCGTAAATGTCGGTTCGGATGTCATCATCTGTAATGTGGCGGATATCCCCCAGCGTGTAGACAACTTTCTTAATGCCATTAAACGTTTTCATCCAAAAGAGATCGTTCGTAGCGGTGTTGTTGCGATGGAGATGTAGTGAAACTTTCACTTATTGCCGAAGCCATCGGTCTTAGTTTTGAGGGCGAGGACCTGGAAATCTCCGGGATACACACTTTGGATGATGCTACCTCTGCCCAAATGAGTTTTTTAGACAATCCAAAATATCTTCCAAGCTTGGAATCGACAAAGGCATCTGCAGTCATATGCAATGCCCAAGCGGCTGAAAAAGTCCCTGCCGGCTGTGTCGCTCTCATCGATGATGAACCCTACTTGAAGCTTGCCTTGGCCTCAAAGCTTTTTGCTCCCAATATCATTGAGACGGAAGGTCCCGATGCCATGATCGGCGAGGGAAGCTTCGTCTCGGAAAAAGCTTATGTAGGCAAGGGCTCTGTCATTGGAAAAAATGTAAAGCTTCTGCCGGGGGTCTTTATCGGGTCAAATTCAAAGATCGGCGATAATACGGTCTTGCATGCCAATGTGACGATATATAGGGACTGTGAAGTCGGTAATGACTGTATTATACATAGCGGTACCGTAGTCGGAAGCGACGGGTTTGGATTTGCGCATACGAAGCTTGGAGAGCACGTGAAGATCTACCAGAATGGAAATGTAATCATAGAAGATGATGTTGAGATAGGTTCAAACTGTGCAATTGACAGGGCCGTATTCGGTACGACCTATATTCGAAAAGGGTGCAAGATCGATAATCTGGTTCAGCTTGGACATAATGTTGATATTGGTGAGTACTCTATCTTGGTTTCCCAGTGCGGTATTGCCGGCTCAACAAAAATGGGACGAAATGTTGTGATGGGCGGGCAAGCTGCAACAGCAGGTCACCTAGAGATAGCTCCGTTTAGCAAGTTTGCGGCCCGTTCGGGTGTGACAAATGATGTTAAAGAGGGAGGGAAGACTTATGGCGGCTTTCCGTTGATGGAACAGCGGACATGGTTGAAACTTCAAGCAAAATTGGCTAGACTAGTAAAACCAAAATAAATAAGGATTTATCATGTCTAAAGCGATTCCCCTCGAGGGTACTAAAAATGGTGTTATTTCGGTAACAAAGATTGATGAGCCGTATGGAAAAGGAAGTGGCACGGTAGCGAGTATCGGTATCTCACTTGCCGGCGATGTTGAAAACCCTGAATGGAAGGTTCATCTTCCTCTTTCAAACCTTGATGACGTGATTGCTGCACTCCAAGAGATCAAATAATATATACAAAACAGACGCTGATTACCCTGTATCCCTTTGATACAGGAGCTTTTCAGTAAAACAGTTGATCTCTCGCTTTACTCTTTTTGAATTACCCTTTTAATTAACTTTTGTCACTTGAAAAATCTTGGAGCTACTATTTAAAAAATTATATAGTAATGTTTCTAACAGCTACCGGCCTAAGAAAGAGCTAAGCTGGGGACGAGACTTTAGGGGATTGAAGTGATGAGGGAGAAGAATAGCGTTGTCTGTTTTTTGCCCTTGAAGAGAGAGCATCTGAATATAGGTATTCGAACAGACGGGCTGGCTGCAGGCGTGCAGAGATGAGATTTTTTAATATAGGAATAGGTCTGTCAAAACGTTCATAATAGTCATTAAGAAGGTTTTTATGCCCTGTTCTTTTCTTGGAAAAAATGGCAGAGTGTTCATTTGTACGTGGATATTTCACAGAATTTTGAGCTTGCTGAGTATGATTTAGAAATCTGTTTGGATTGTCTAAGGTCTGTCTCTTATACACATCTCCGAGCCCACGAGACCCACATTGATCT